>NZ_JANLWO010000474.1:0-6975 GCF_031364565.1 Chamaesiphon sp. OTE_20_metabat_361 | reverse complement strand
TGAATGGCAACTTTGTCCTTTAGCCCAAATCTCCTGCCTAGCAACAGCAGTAGAAACGTTGTCACCGTCATATAGCCCAAACCGCCAACCTGAATCAGCAGCATAATTATCAACTGTCCGAATCGGGAAAAATGGGTGGCGGTATCGACTACCACATGCCCTGTGACGCAGACGGCAGAGGTAGATGTAAACAATGACACGATCGGGTCATTCCACTGCCCGCTCGTCGTCGAGAGCGGCAGCATTAGCAGCATTGCACCAGTCAATATGACTGCAAGAAAACCCAGGCAAATAGTACGAGAAACTGTCATCTGAATTATTAATTATTAATTATTAATTAATAATTAATAATTAATAATTAATAATTACCAATTATTAACTATTAAATGATTTTTTGCTGGTTAGCGATCGCTAGGTGTGCGATCTGATTTGCTAACACATCTTACGATTAAAGCATATTACTCACCAGTCGGTTCAACCGGGGTATCGGTTTCGACTTCACCAAAGGCGACACGGAGAAATGGTGGAGCGACAAAAGTTGTCAAAATCACCATGATAATAATCGACACCTGTAACGGTTTATCCAAAATACCACTCGCCGCACCGATCCCGGCAAACACCAAGCCCACTTCACCACGGGGAATCATCCCCACGCCGACCGCCCAACGGTTAACGCCAGGAATACCAAATACCGCCCAACCAGTCACCAATTTACCGATTACTGCCACCACGACTAAAAAGACGGCAATTAATAATCCTGCACGATTTTCCGGTACGGTCGGGTTCAAAACTCCCAAGTCCGCCCTTGCACCAACAGTCACAAAAAAGATCGGCACGAGCAAATCGGCGATCGGTTTAATCAGTTTATCTAACTCATCCCGCGCATCGCTTTCATCTAACACCAACCCGGCAGCAAACGCGCCCAAAATTGCTTCTAGATGGATGGCATTGCCCAAAAATGCCATGAAAAAGGCAAAAATAAATGCGGGAATAATAATGTTGCCGCGAGTTTCGAGCTTCTCGACGATCGATGTAAATGTTTGATTGAAAAAACCGCCCAACAAAATTGAACCGATTAGAAATACGGTGGCACTGACGATTAAATAAATCAAATTAGTAACATCAATCTCACCAGTTTTGGCAAGACTGGCAACCACAGCCAGCACAATAATCCCCAGCACATCATCAATTACCGCTGCACCGACAATGATTTGACCTTCCTTAGACTTTAACTGCCCCAGCTCCGACAACACCTTTGACGTAATCCCGATACTCGTTGCCGTCAATGCTGCCCCAGCAAAAATCGCGGGAATTGCCGCCACATGAAACAAGAGCATCAACCCAATCGTTCCAGCAGCAAAGGGTACAGCTACTCCCACACAGGCAACTACAACCGCTTGAATTCCGACCGCTTTGAGTTGGCGCAAGTCAGACTCCAGCCCAATTTCAAACAGGAGGATAATTACGCCGAGTTCTGCCAGCACCGAGAGAACTTCGCTCTGGGACTCGAATACGGTTTCGATCCCCTCCGGCGACAGGTGATTGAGAGCTTGCAGTGCCGTCATCAACAGAGAATCCGCCGCTACTAAGCCACCTTCAGGAAAAATTACCAGATGTAGAGCCGAAACTCCCACAACTACACCTGCTACCAATTCCCCTAGCACTGGCGGAAAATCTAGTCGATTGGCTACTTCCGATCCAATTTTACTGGCGATAAAGATCGTCACTAGAGTTAGTAAGACTCCAGACAGAATAATCGGCGAGTATTCTGCTGCTACTGTCGCCAATAGTGGCGGTGCGCTGGCAGCACTCCATAAAGTCAGGGTGTCGTTCAAAAACATAGTTTGTTGTAATAAAAACAAGGAGGAATAGAAAAAACAACCGAATCGCTATAGATGTAGCATTACCAGTTTAGAGGATGAATGGATGCGGCTAAATAGTCAAGTGTTTGTTTTCTCTGTCATAAGTAGCTAGCCCTTTGCCCTCACCCCCAACCCCTCTGTCTTGTCGTTTTTTTTATTCGGGGGTTCCCCCCGAATAAAAACGCCGCTCCCAAGCTTGGGAGAGGGGAGCCGGAGGCGAAGGCGGGACTGAAGAGCGATTTCGCCATTGTCGCTTTAATTATGTTCAGCCACTTACATTACGATCGCCTTGAAATGGAGATCGTAATGTAAGTAGCTGAATTTGGCTGATAATATTCATAACCGATCGCTATTTCCGGCAATGGTTCAAACACCGATTAAATCGATCTCGCTCGAAGCTTTTCTTAAGCTGCCAGAAACTAAGCCTGCTAGTGAATTTGTCGATGGGCAAATCATCAAAAAGCCCATGCCGCAAGGAAAACACAGCACCATTCAAGGCGACCTTGTGTCCGCCATTAATACAGCACTCAAGCCCGAACGCGTTGCCCGTGCCTATTCAGAATTACGCTGTACATTTGGTGGACGTTCGACTGTTCCTGATGTGACTGTGTTCGCATGGGAGCGCATTCCTCGCGATGATGATGGCAAAGTTGCGAATGTATTCGAGATCGCACCTGACTGGACGATTGAGATTCTCTCGCCAGAACAGAGCCAGACAAAAGTCATTCGTAATATTCTACATTGTCTTAGCAATGGCACTAAGATGGGCTGGTTAATCGATCCAGAAGAAGAACTGATATTCGTTTACTTTGCAGATCGCACGCTGGCAGTGTTTGAAGAAAAAGATAGTTTATTACCCGTTCCGGAATTCGCAGCAGCATTTAAATTAACGGTCGGTGAATTATTTGGTTGGTTAGCGGATTAGCAGCGCAAGTAAACTAGAGATCGAGGAGCTTGTTGTGAGTCGCGATCGAGACGGCTTGTTTGCGATCGGTTGCCCCTAATTTGTGTAAAATCGTGTGGACGTGGACGCGGACGGTACCAGGCGTAATGTACAAGATTTCGGCGATTTCGCGATCGGTTTTAATAGTCGCAATCAGGCTGAGAATTTCACGTTCGCGTCTGGTGAGCGGTTCTACCGCCATATCCAGTGCGTCAGTAGGATTATTTTGAAACAGCGTATGAATCTCAGCGGTGGCAGTGGCATCCCACCAGGATGCGCCAGCAATGACCGATCGCATGGCTAAAACTAGCGTTGCGGCGGCTACCCCCTTGAGGCAATAACCTTGCGCTCCAGCGGCAACTAGCCGAGAGATCAGCGCAGTTTCATGGCGCGAGGTTAAGACCAAAATTGGCAGTTTGGGATAGTGTTGTTTGAGTTGCCGACAGGTTTCCAATCCCCCCAATCCGGGTAAGCCGATATCGAGGAGCACTAGATCGAAGAGTTGTTGCTTGGCAAGATCGAGTGCGGTTTCACCATCTTCGGCTTCTACTAATAGCTCGATCCCCGACTCGCGTTGCAAGCGGACTTGTAAGCCCAGGCGAAACAATTCATCATCTTCTACTAGCAGAATTTTCAAGCGATCGAGCGGCATCTTAGCATACTTGAGGAAAGCAAACTCCACAATGCAATATTACCACGATCGATCTGGTCTATCGGGTGGTGGGATGGCCGATCGCCCGCAGCCGAAACCCAAAGCTCGCACCTTGAGGAACGCGATTTTGCGCCCAAATCGTCCCGTCGTGTGCTTCGACAATTTGCCGCGCCAGATACAATCCCAGCCCCGATCCGCTGGCTTGGCGATCGCTCGAACCTTGATAAAACCTCTCAAATAAATGGGGCATTTCATCGGGTTGAATCCCCGCACCAGTATCTAAGATCTTGACGACGCAATCGCCTGCTCGATCGCCCAATTCCACTTCCACTTTCGCGCCGCGTGGCGAGTGATTGATGGCATTAGTTAGCAGGTTGGCGAACACGCGCTGTAACTGTAAGGCATCGCCATTTACCCACATGAATTGCCGAAAATCTGAGTCACCATAAGTTAGGGACAGATGCACCCGGCGACTGGCGGCAAGATCGAACAACTCTGCGGCTGTCGATTCGGCTAACTTGGCCAGATCGAGCGGACGGCAGTCGAGCTTGAGTCCTTCGAGATCGTTGCGATAGACATCCAAGAGCGTTTCCAGTAGCTTCAAGCTGGTTTGATGGCTGCGGATGATGGTATTGAGAACGCTCTTTTGTTGGGGGTGGACGCTGCCAAATTGCTCGCGATCGAAGGCTTTGAGAGTTTCGATCGCGCCTAAAATCGGCGTTTTTAAGTCGTGTGTGAGAGTGGAGGCAAAATCTTCGCGCAAACTCGCCAGTTTTTCTTGAATTTGCAATTTGGCTTGCTGTTGTGCTAGAGCTTGTTGAATGTGCCGATTGCGATCGCTCAAGATCCCCGTCACGATCGTTGCTAGTACAGTAATCAGGCGATTTGCCACCATCGCCGGATGAATCTCTCGATGATGACCTGGAACCCAAATATTCAGCAGTGTCAACACTACCGCCAGTGCGGTAATTAGTAGCGTCGTGCGGCGGCTGAGATGAGGCTTGGCAAATAAAATCGGACTGATATAGAGATACCCCATCACATAGTCGGGTGGCGTCAAGATCTCTAGCGTAAATACCAGTGCAAATAAGCCGATCGTCGTCCAGAATAACGATAAATTCTTGAGATCGAGCTGCCAATCGAATGTCGCTAGTAAATTAGTCGTGGGGGCAACGTTTTCAGCACGAGTCCATGGTGGCATCACACACTTCCTTCAAATTGCGATTTATTTAGTGTAGCGATAAAGCGCTCTAGAAATTGGGTGGCTAATTGACGATCGTCATCGCAGTTCGATCGACAGCATGAATACTTGCCATTTAGCTATCTATCTAAAGATAGATTTTCGATCTAATTTAGTTGTAAATTAGCATACATAAATAGCTGTCTAGGTAAATGTTTTGAAATAAAATTTAATTGTCTGAATTGGAATGCTGAAATTAATCATCTAAACAAAAACTAAACAAGTTGCAAATGAGACAATACCAGCAAGGCAAGATATATAGCAGCAGCTAGATTGACTAATGCTAAACAGAAGATATACCTTTTCAACGAATTAAATCTGTGTCACGATCGCAATAAGTAGAGCAACAACAGCGAATTAAAAACACGGTCGATGCTTTCGCGATCGCTGACGATCGCCGACATAATTAAGGAAGATTAACCCATGCTACAGGGATGGATTCAGATTGGCATCACGTTAGCGATTATTGTGGCAATTACGCCACTATTAGGGGGCTATATCGCCCGAGTTTATCTCGGACAACGCACCATTCTCGATCGAGTTTTAGAACCAGTCGAAGGACTGATTTATAGTTTGAGTGGTGTGAATATTCAAACTCAGATGACGGGCTGGCAGTACGCTCGCTCGATCTTATATAGCAACTTGGCAATGGCAATATTGCTATTTTCCATCCTAATGTTGCAGGGCTTACTCCCACTCAACCCCACTGGATTAGGGGCACCGACTTGGGATACAGCCTTACATACGACGATTTCCTTTATTACCAATACCAATCAGCAGCATTATTCAGGCGAAACTACTTATAGTTACTTTTCGCAGATGTTGGGATTGGGGTTTATGTTCTTTACCTCAGCCGGAACGGGGATTGCCGTCGCGATCGCTTTTATTCGCGGTTTGACGGGTAGACCCTTGGGTAATTTTTATGTCGATCTGACTCAGGCGATTACGCGGATTCTGTTGCCGATTAGTATCATCGGCACGCTCTTACTGGTAGCGTCAGGAGTCCCCGAAACTCTCTCGGGGCCAATTTTGGTGCCGACATTAGAAGATCCAAATCTGCGGCAAGCGATCGCGATCGGGCCAGTCGCTCACTTTGAGATTATCAAACAATTAGGTGAAAACGGTGGCGGATTTTTTGCAATTAACTCCGCACATCCATTTGAGAATCCCAATGGATTTTCTAATCTGATTCAGACACTAGCGATGATCTCCATTCCCACCTCGATGATTTATACCTATGGCGTCATTGCCGACAATCGCAAACAAGCTTGGTTGGTCTTTGGGATGGTGTTTATCATCTACGTCGCATTTATCATCATCACCGCGATCGGCGAGTATAACGGCAACCCCCTCGTTAACTCGATTTTGGGCAGCACACAGCCCAATTTAGAGGGCAAAGAAGTCCGCTTTGGCTGGGCGCAGTCGGCGCTGTATGCGGTAACTACTACGGGGACGATGACGGGTGCAGTCAACTCGATGCACGACTCCTTTATGCCTGCGGGTGGCTTTGTGTTACTGTCCGATCTGTTCCTCCAAATCATTTGGGGCGGTCAGGGAACGGGGACAGCTTATTTATTTTCCTACCTGATTTTGGCAGTATTTGTCACCGGATTGATGGTCGGACGCACCCCGGAATTTTTGGGACGCAAGATTGAAAAAAACGAAGTGGTATTAACTAGCTTTTTGCTATTGCTAGTGCATCCGATTTTCGTGTTGATTCCGGGTGCGATCGCTTTAGCATTTCCCGATCTCCTGGCTGGCATTAGCAATCCAGGTTTTCACGGACTCGCGCAAGTAATGTATGAGTATGCCTCCGCAGCAGCGAATAATGGCTCCGGGTTTGAAGGATTAGCCGACAGCCAACCCGCACCCAGCGCCTTGTGGTGGAATCTGAGTACCTCCATCAGTCTGCTCGGCGGTCGCTATGTCCCGATCGTGTCTCTATTACTGCTTGCTGAAGGGATGTCCCGCAAACAACCCGTACCGTTTACGACAGGTACATTGCGTACCGATACCGTCCTGTTTACCGGAGTTACCGCTGGCGTAATTGTAATTATGGGCGCACTAACTTTCTTTCCCATCCTGGCACTAGGGCCGATCGCGGAAGGCTTTTTGTTAGGCGGTAAGGGGTAATGGGTAAAGAAAGTTGGCGTTGCTGAATTGGGGTATGAAGCATAGATCTTGCCCTCACCCCCAAACCCACAACCAAACATGGGAGTGGGGAGCCACAGCCCGAGGCGAGGGCGGGTCTGTAGTGCAAAAAATACCTTAAAAAAGA
>NZ_JANLWO010000463.1:0-2455 GCF_031364565.1 Chamaesiphon sp. OTE_20_metabat_361 | reverse complement strand
GATGATGCCGCAGGGTTATTAGACGCATTGAACATTCCCAAAGCGCATGTATTTGGTGTCAGTATGGGTGGTGCGATCGCCCAGCAATTTGCTCTAAAATATCCCGATAAGCTAGATAAGCTGATTCTCGGCTGTGCGATGGCGGGGGGTAATTGCAGTCAGATGGGTGATATCAGTGGTGTGATGAGTGGCAATCTTTTAGACTTACTATTTACGCCCACATTCATTAAAGCCAATAGTCAGGAACTCACAGAATTTCTCGCCGAAACGACCCCATTGCATAGTCGCGATGCAGCTTTGCAGCGTCAGATTCAAGCCTTTGCAAGCCACGATACTTGCGATACTTTGAGCGATATTCAAGCCACCACACTCATCATCACCGGAGATAAGGATATTGCAATTCCTCGATCGAATAGCGATCTACTAGCAGCCAAAATTCCTAATGCCAAATTGGAAATAATTGTCGAGGCAGCGCATGGATTTTCATATAGCCATGCAGATACCACCGCCGATTTGATTCGGCTCTTTTTACACCAACAACCTAATCCAGAAAAAAGATTATGAACAACCAACTCGATGCAATTCGCGATACATTTCTTAAATATGCAGAAGCATTTAACTTACTAGATCCAACAAAAGTTGAACCATTTTTTCAAGTACCTTCGATAATGATGAGTTCGGATTTAGTCATGGTTATGAACGAGTCAAATGAGGTAATTGGGTTATTCACAGCTCTTATGGATAAGTTAAGACATGACAATTTCAAAGAGAGTAAGATTCTCTCGCTTCAAGTTAGTCAACTCAGTGACAATCAAGGACTAGTTGTTGGAGTTGCCAAGCGATTTAATCAAGCAGATGAGGAAATCGAACACTTTGGGTTTACCTATACAATGCGTAAAGCCGAAGGTGACTGGAAGATTATTGCAGGCGTATTGCACGAACCCCAAACATTGTCTAATTCTAAATGATGCGATCGAGTAGTAAGCTAGAATGGTCAAAATCCCCGACTTCTTTAAGAAGTCGAGGATTTCGCTGTATCGATCTTATCTAAGTTTACACAGATGCGATCGCGCGGACGATATCACTTTCGGTAATAATGCCGATCGGGTGGTTATTTTCATCTACCACAGGTAAACGGTGAATCTTTTTATCGTGCATGATTTTGGCGGCTTCTGGTAGCGTTGTATCCGCCGTAATAGAGATTACATGAGGTGTCATCACTTCACCAACGGTTTGCCCTAACGCCTTATGTAGATCTCGCTCGTATGTCAGCGGATTTTGGAAATAAATTACACCACCCAAAAAGAGCATATAGGGGGGTTGCTCGACACCTTGCTCGCGCCACATCAAATCTGATTCGGAAATTACACCGACTAATTTACCCTCATCATCAATTACAGGTAAACCACTAATATGTCGATCGACTAATAACTTAACTGCGTCTGATAGCTGCGTGCTGGGAGTAACAGTTAGCAACTCGCGATTCATCCAATCTGCAACAGTTTGTGACATGATTTACCTCATCTAATAGATGTATGGTTGTCGAGATCGATTGAGAAGGTCGAGCGATCGTAACTTAATAATTCGAGTGAGAATACTCGCTATCTTTATTATAGTGAGTAAATATAATAATGAATGTAGAATATTAGGATATTTTTATATATTAGAATACAATACAGGCAGACGATCGGTAGCGATCGTCTGCCTGAAAGTTTACCTATGCAGCAGGGATAAACTTCATGGAAATACCATTCATACAGTAGCGTAAACCTGTCGGTTTCGGGCCGTCTTCAAATACATGTCCCAAGTGTCCGCCGCAGCGATGGCAATGGACTTCAGTGCGGGTAGCAAATAAGGATTTGTCTACAGAAGTATCGATCGCGCCAGGAATCGGATCGTTGAAACTCGGCCAACCCGTGCCACTATTAAACTTGGTATCGGAG
The DNA here is from genome assembly GCF_031364565.1 of Chamaesiphon sp. OTE_20_metabat_361. Lineage (NCBI taxonomy): Bacteria > Bacillati > Cyanobacteriota > Cyanophyceae > Gomontiellales > Chamaesiphonaceae > Chamaesiphon > Chamaesiphon sp. OTE_20_metabat_361. Next base: position 512 of record NZ_JANLWO010000463.1, on the reverse strand, counting down.
ACAAATAGCGGTAAATCACAGCCAGCGCAGACAAACTGACCTTTCCCGTACTCTTTGTCCAAAATACTGGTACCAGCGCGTTCTGTACCATGTTTTCGCAATACACTAAACTGTTCGGGAGTCAGGATTTGTTTCCACTCTTCGTCAGTTTTGGTAATTTCAAATTCGCCTTGTGTCTTTGTCATTGGGGGTGTCTTGGTGGCTAAAAAATAAAGTCCGGTTGCTGTACCGATCGGTACCAACGCAGCCGATAATAGAGTTCGTCTTTGCATCTGGTTAGGATCGTCGAGATCTTTAAATAAATACCTCGCTTGCCACCTATATTGAGAAATTTGCGATTACCTATATTTTAACAATTATTTAGAAGATTAGGCTTTAGGGACTAGGAATTAGGCTTTGGGCTTTAGGCTCTAGGAGTAAAAGCAATATCAAGCACTCCCCCCGTCCCCCCGTCCCCCCGTCCCCCCGTCCCTCCATCTCCCCATCCCCTTATGCAATTCCCCGATCTCAAC
>NZ_JANLWO010000454.1:0-3080 GCF_031364565.1 Chamaesiphon sp. OTE_20_metabat_361 | reverse complement strand
CGGTGGCTTTGGCTCGATTTCAACGTTGAGTTGACTGGCAATTTGCGTGAATGTATTCATGGGAATCGCTAGCCCACTGACTGGCTTGACGCGATTCTCCAGGGGAGAGGCTACGCCAACGCGATTGGCACTGACAGTTGTCGTACCGACACTCCGCCCATTAATCCCAATCAAGCTACCCGTGTCGTTAAATAAACCCCCACCACTCATTCCAGGCAGGATCGTTGCAGTACCCAAGGCAATCCCGTAGCCATAAGCTTGTGGTTGATGGCTGATGGCGACAACGGTACCAGGATAAAACTGTAATGAGTTTGCCCTAAATCCGGCGACAAAAATGCGCTGTCCTCTGGCGACTGTCTGGGAATCGCCGACTGTGGCGACGGTATAATTGCGATCGCTTTGGAAAGTCACAGTCGCCAAATCGAATGAATTAGGAGCAAGTTTTACAGCGCTAGGATCGATCGAGTATTGTTGTCGATCGGGTGTGGTAATCGTCAATGGCAAATTGCGGAGATCGTTGACAACATGAGCGGCGGTAAGAATCGTATAAGTATTGCCGACATGTTTGATAATCACGCCAGAACCTTGCCCAGTTCTGGTTTCGATCGAGACAACTCGATCTGTGGCAAATTCTTTAGATGAGAGCGTCGGGGTGGTAACTGGCGATTGTTGCTGAGCTTGGCTGGGTGCAATCTGGATGAATGGGATGGCGATACCGATACCGCAAACAGCAGGAAGTAGTTGTATACGCATTAAGTAATTGTGAATTGAATAAGATTAACCATGACTTAGCTACCCAATTGCTACTCTTAACGTGCCCATCCTATCGCCAAATGAACAGATCGCGATCGATTCGCATTGTCAGAGGTTGTGCCAACGTAAGATACTAGAGATCTATCGATCCAAAAGACCCAACCATGACAGAACTTACCGACAACCAGCCCCCCATCGATACAGAAGCCCTGCTGCTAATGTTGCGGCGCAAAGAAGGCAACTGGGTAGGCTGGGGTAAAGCTTGCCAACAACTTCAGAAATCAGGACTCAATCCCCAAGAAATTTTTGAGGCGACTGGATTTGAACCGATTCAGCAAAATCAAATCATTGTAGGCGCTCAAGTTTTCGATAGTCTCATCAGTGTCGGAGTAGCTCCCGCAACCGAAGCTCACTACCAGCGCGTGGGTAGCGATAGTCTGTACGAGCTGCGAATTCTCTCGCAAGCAGATCGGGCGGCGACAGCGGACTATCTCCACGCCCGCAATATCGACTCAGAAGGCTCGAAAGAAGTCGCCAAGGCATTTAAAGAGTTTGCGTACATGCGCCAGCCGCCGGAGGGTTTCACCCATCATCCCGGCGATGCCGTGGCTTATCAGTACTGGCGGTATATCAAGCAACAAGGCGATCTGACTGAAAAAACTCGCCTGATCGCGCGGGGGCTGATGTTTGCTCACAGTCAAAGTGCCCGCAATCAGATCGAAAAATTACTCACCGCGCTGACAGCACCGCCAAAAAAGACTGCCCCAGCACTACCCGTTTATCGCTTACAGGCTGATGAGGAGCTACCGCGCACGATTCCCGTTGCTGGCGAATTTCCGCTTGAGAGTAGCGTTTTGGCAGATGTGCCCCAAATTGCCGCGACTGGTTCTTTCCAAATCGTGAAGAGTAATTGGGCTGGTGGTTGGGTAACTTTTCCAGGTTGGGGCGTATTGTGTAAAGCTGAAGATCCGATCGCGGTGATTGGCGATCTCAAAAATTTAGCACTGAAAAATACCACCGAATCACCAGAAACGATCGTGATTCTCGATCGCAGTGCGACAGAATGGACTGAGTTCGATTATTTTGCGATCGATCGCGATGGTAAGCTGGCGATCGAATGGTTCGAGCAGCCACCCACGATGCCGATTCTCGCCAAGTTAGTCCTGATTACTCATCCCAAACGCCCGATCGATCCCGACACCCCCAAAGATCTCTGGGAACTCGAAGACTAAATCCTCGCAACACTTTTGTATCCCCCAAATTCCTACCAAAGCGAGCTGTATCGAAAAAATCCCCTCCTCGGAGCGAAAAGTGCGGTCTTGGGGTTTCCCCAAGTAGAGCACCTTTTCAAGACAGGGGTGCCCAACGGGCGGGGTGGGTAGATCTCCGCCGTAGTAAGCCAACCTCAAGAAAACCAAAAAGCGATCGCCAAACCCGCCAATATTAATAAGGGAACAACCCGCACCAAAGTCCCCCAAAATCCAATCCGGGTACGTTCCTCTAGCTTGACATCAATTATTCTGATTTCCCCTTTCACAACATCAATCTTGCCATCGAGCTTGGTTTCGAGATTGTGAATCTGTCCCTCTAATCTGGCAAGTCCCACCCGCATTTCCTCACGCAATCCAGTCATAGAGGCGGTAAGAGTAGCAATCGCTTTACTATTCTCCTCCACCGCAGTTTTAATTTCTTTGAGATCTTGGTCTGTGGATTGTGTCATGATGTCGATCGATAAATTTGTGTCTTTAAAGTATCCCCGTAGTGTCGATCTGATTGGTGGGGCTATTCTTATTTTACGAGTATTTTCTCCAGCAATAGATAACTACATCGATTCCGCGATCGTTACTTGTTCTTATCTGCTCATCGCTAGTCTTACTGCGCTCGTCTTCACCCGATCGATCGCGCCTAAAGTTGCTCTAGAAAGAGCGTAAGATCTTGAGTAGTATCCACCGTCATTACATATTTGCTTTCCGCTGGCGTAAACTCTTCCCAAGCCGCCTGTTGACTGGCAAGTAAATCTACCGTCGCATCGGCAATATCCCCAGTTCGTTGAATTAATCGATCGCGTAATACATCCGCAGGTGCAGTACAGTGAATCATCTGCAAAGGTATCCCGCGATCGGTGGCTAAATCGACCACAGCAGCCCGCAAAGCCTGTCGATCGTACTTGGCATCCAAAATCACAGTAAAGCCTTGAGCGGTCAATTTTGATGCCAATTCTAGTACCCGCTGGTAAGTTTTGGCTGTCATTGCGGGCGTATAGAGACTGTCATCACCCTTGCTCTGTAGTTCGATCCCACCTAAATGTTTTCGCACCGCATCCGATC
>NZ_JANLWO010000453.1:0-7467 GCF_031364565.1 Chamaesiphon sp. OTE_20_metabat_361 | reverse complement strand
GGCTGGATATGGAAGAACCCCAAATCCAAGATCGCGAACGCTCTTCCAACAGCTACAAACCTCGCGGTGGTAGCGATCGTCGCAGTGGTGGCGGTGGCGGTGCTGGTGGCAAACCAGTCCTCCGCAGCGGTGGTAGCGGTGCTGGTGGCGGTCGTTACGATCGTCGCGACAGCAGCCCTCGCAATGAAAGCAGCCGTTACGAACGCGATAGCCGCGACAGCCGCGACAATCGCGGTGGGTATCGCAGCGAAGAACGGGTTTAACCACAAGTGGGCTGGGTCGATGTATCCAGCCACTGGTTAACCAGTCACAATCAGATCTATTTGAATCGACTGTCAAAGGTGGGCATTGCCCACCTTTTTGATTGGAATATTCTCGATTGTTAGCAATCGAAAACCGGAATTCCAACCTCTAACTAGAGAACGACACATCGAAATATTTATTACCTCTTACCTCTTACCTTTTACCTTTTACCTCTTACCCCTGACCTAACCCCACGATATTCGTCGCACTAATATGCCCCCGGTGAGAGTCGATCGTGCCAAACTGGACTAAATCAATCGGTGTATTGACGATCGCTTATGCCCAGACGTGATAATTTAAATAGGGGTATCATCGAGTTTGTGAAAAAACATTAAGATAGAGGACTGAGGAGACAGACATTATCGGTGCCAATTTATCCTCAAGCAGCGATAGTTAATTCACCGCCTGATGAGTCATGCACAGGCGGCGATGCGGCGATCGTGGCAACAGCTACTCTAAATAGTTAACTGCTAAAGGCGAGGTGCCAAGATTGTCACTATGTCCGCGAGACTCTCAACTGCGATGATTTGGAATACGAAGACACTTCTATAGCAGTTTCTCGTCCGCCCGAAATTGAGGCTATCCCCACCCAGGGGAAACCCCTGCAAGCAAGCTAATTTAATTCCAGTCTGGAGGAATTTCGATATGTCGATTCGTTTATATGTGGGCAACTTACCAAAATCAGATGTGGAGCGCGAAGAACTTGAAACTGTATTTGCCGATGCTGGCGAGCTAATCTCCGTCAAAGTGATCAAAGATCGCAAAACTGGGAAGTGCCGGGGATTTGGCTTTGTTACCGTCGAAACTGACGAGCAAGCAGACCAAATCATCGAAAAGTACAATGGCACCATGTTTCAAGAGCTACCCATCAAAATCGAAAAAGCTTTACCCAAAGCCAAAGGACAAGATGATGAAGATAGCGAACCAGGCGAATCCACCGCTCCGAGAGAACCCAGCAGCATTCCTAAACCTAATTTAAGTAATAAAAACAGTGGCGCTAGCGCTAGCGACAGTACTCCCCGCCGTAGTGGTGGCGGTGCCAAAAAAGGCAGTCGCAAAGATGGTAGCAAGAGCGCAGCGATTACCACTCATAGCACTACCGCTACTAATAGTGACTTCCAACCCGATCCTCGCTGGGCTGGAAAGCTTGCCGAACTCAAGGATAAATTGGCTGAATCTGGTAATCTCTAATCGCATATCGCCTCAATAGTGACGACAGACTGCAATTGCTTGCAGGTAAATTAACTAATTGCTCGGGACATTGATGTACCGGGTAATTTTTTTGCGAGTTGGGATGAGGGGACGGGGTGACGGGGGGACTGAAAATTTCTCTATTAAGTAGGTGGGTGCAAATATTTATTAAATAGATAATGCCTGAAACCTAGATGGTGGGCAGTGCCCACCCTACGGGCTATTACCTATTACCTATTACCTATTACCTATTACCCTCTCCCATCTCCCATCTCCCATCTCCCATCTCCCATCTACCCTCTCCGCCACGTTTGCCAAGCGGCTCTGACTCCCACCCAAACACTACGCGTATTGGTGCGGACATTCCCCGCTTGTTTTTTGACTTCCGTCAGACTGAGATTAGCTTGTTGGACTACAGTGGCGGCACTTTGGACACCTTGGGACATTTCATCGCCCAGATCGCTCAATTCTAAGCCTGCAAGCCTAATTGCTTCGAGTGTCGGCGGTAATTCTCGATCGAGTCTATCGAATAGCTTTTCGGCACTTCTAGCGGCGCGAGATAAGTCTTGAATCGCAGGAAAAGCACTAACTACCAATGCTGTCAAACTTACAGCAACCAGCAGAATGGAGCAGCCCAGAAATAGCACCGGATCGATAAATGTCAAAATTAATTGATAATTGATAATTGATAATTGATAATTGATTTAGGTCGATGACCCAGAATGCTACTCATCAATTTCCTTGGTGGCGTGAGGACGGTCGTTCGAGTTGGGTTCGCGGACGGATTGACTGGCAACAATGCCCGCAGAGATCGCTACTGCCAGCCGATCGAGTGTATCATGCCAGCGATCGCCCGCAGCGGACGAGAGCTTATCAGCTTGCAGTTGCACGCTACTGGCGATATCTTCAGCCATTTGGGGCACTGCTGTCATCGCTTTGTTCAGCAGCTTGCGCGTGTCTCGTCCTTCACGGGGAGCTACTAGTAGCCCCGTCACGGTACCAATGACCGTACCGAGGACGACACCACCTAAAAATGTACCGCGATTTTTACCTGCCATAGTTATAGTATCGACGTGGGACTAAAAAGGTGGATGAATTCAAATTGCTCTGCGTCTGCTCGCGCTGCCGAGCCACAACAGCGAGTAGATCTAGTCTCCATAATATCAAACCGATTCCTACTCCCACCAGACAGATCCGATCTAATTTTGTCCAGCCCCCCTCCCCAAATTTTATTGCTAGCAAACTCGTTCCTAGCGGCCCGATAACATAGGTAATCGGTACCCACATCGTCGCATCGGCACCTGCGGCTCGATAGGCTCCGCCAACGCGACGCCGACAACCGACCAGATCCACCAAGTCGCTCGATTTGGACGAGTCTGCCCGCGCCAAATTGCCCACCAGTAGGGTAGAAATCCACTGAATGATAAAATACCTGCAAGTATCCCGATCGAGCCAGAGAAAGTCATTTTACGCGCTCTCGACCGATCGGCAGGAGTGAACTAAATCGCGCACGATGGTGCTGGAAACTAGAGTTTTTCATCAGTATTCGGAGTCGGTTTGTCTGGAATCGCCACGATCGCGCGCAGTCGCAACCACACGGTCAAAATCAGTAGCATGGCAATCCCAATAGCCGTTACCACGATCGCCATCTGTCTGATCCCCTGCATGTGCATCGCTACTATCCCACCAGCCAAAGTCACCGCCCACAAAATTACCGCCGAATGTCGTTGCGAAAATCCTTGTGCTAAGAGTCGATGGTGTAAATGGTCTTTCCCCGGCGTACTCAGGGGATTTTTACCTGATAGCAGACGTTTGATAATCACTTGACTGGTATCGACTACTGGCACGAGAAATAACAGGATCGTGGGAATTAACGAAGTTACCGTTGTCACCTTGGCATTGCCCAAAATACTCGTTGCCGCCAATACATAGCCCAAAAAATAAGCTCCCGCATCGCCCATAAAAATCCGCGAGGGGTGATAATTGTGTCGCAGGAAACCCAATACTGCTCCCGCCACACCCGCACAGATGAGGGTTGCAGCAGCTCGCGCTTCAAATTGAGCTGACGCCGCCAACAGACTCATCGCCGTAATAAAACTTACGCCGCCAGCCAAACCATCCATACCATCCATCAAATTCACGGCATTGGTAATGCCGACAATCCACAGCACTGTAAAACCGATCGATAAAATGCCATCGATCGGCGCACCAAAGTAAATAACCTGAATCTGGATGCCACAGACTACTAATAATAGAGCTGTCAAGACTTGGACGAGCAATCGAAATAGTGCTGGCAATCCGCCAAATTGATCGTCGATGAAACCGACTAACACCAGCACCGAGCCACCCAATAAAATCGCCAGCACCGCAACCTGGACTTTTGCCAGTACGATCGGTGCTAGACAGCCAGCTAAAATAACCGCCGCAATTACCCCGGTATAAATCGCCAATCCACCCGCATTAGGACGCGGTTCTTGATGTAGCCTGCGGGCGTTGGGTTCGTCCGCCCAACCCACCTTGAGCGCGAACGTTCTAACTTTGGGAATAAATAAGTAGGTTACTATCCATGCAAACATAAAAGTTAGCACTACAGAGAGCCAACCGCGTCCGTGCGGATCGGCAACCCCGATTGAATTCATAAAACTCTCAAAAGTCATGCAGGCCCCTGTGTAGTTCGATCGTGGCTATGATGGTGATGCAAATGAATAACTTGACGATCGCGACTATTATTTACTTCTTTCGACCCACAAGTCAAACATACTCCAAAAAATTCTAGCGTGTGGTAGTAGATTTTAAATTGATGGAGCGATTCGAGTCGGTGTTCTAATTGTTCCACTGGACATTCATCGATCGGAATCGACTCTCCACAATGCAGGCAGGTCAAATGATGCCGATCTGCTTGCACACAACTATACAATGATTCGCCCGTCGATAATGTGCGACCTTGGACGACACCCTCCAATTTTAGACTCTCTAAAGCACGGTAAATCGTCGCCAACCCCACTGCTCGATCGCTCGCCCGCAGTTCGACATAGATATCTTGAGCCGATATTGCGCGATCGCATTGCTTCAATAGTTGTAGAATACGTTCTTGGCTGCGAGTTCGATCGGATTTCATAGGATTAGGGTTTGGGCTTTAGGGTTTGGGGTTTGGGCGTTGGGGTGTTAGGGTTGGGATTGAGATTTAGTTACCACGACTGGGTGAGTAATGCTGGCACTGATATGTTCGCAGAGAAATTCTCAAACTAGTGTTCTACAAAATTGACACTCGATCGCATTCAACTGACAGCAGATGTTAGTACTAGTCTACAATTGGTGATGATAGATTTAAGTTGCGACGTTGGCAACGCCTACCGTAGGTAATCGCGGCACTATCTAAATTATCGCAAAGTTGAGGGATTCCATTGAAGCAACAATATCACGCCCGCATTTACGTCACACTTCGTCCCTCCGTTCTCGACCCCGCTGGCACCGCAGTCCAGTCTGGACTCGCCCACATGGGCTACACTGATGTCGAAAGCGTCCGCATCGGCAAATATATCGAAGTCAATCTCGCCGCCACTGACGAAACCGAAGCCCACAGTCAACTAGATCGCATGTGCGACCAGCTTCTGGCTAATCCAGTTATTGAGAATTATCGAGTGGAGCTGGCGGATAGGCTTTAGGTTTTAGGGGTAAGAGGTAAAAGGTAAAAGGTAAAAGGTAATGGAACAATTTCTACATCTCCTATCACCCTGGCTCTTTAGTCCCCCAGTCCCCTCATCCCCTGGTCAGTGAGCGGCAGCCGAACTGCCAGTCCCCCCATCTCCCATCTCCCATCTCCCATCTCCCATCTCCCATCTCCCATCTCCTAACTTATTGTGAAATTCGGAATAATTGTCTTCCCTGGCTCAAACTGCGATCGCGATGTGGTGTATGTCACCCGCGATTTACTCAAACAACCTACGCGCACGATTTGGCATGAAGAAACCGACTTACATGATGTTGATGTCGTCGTGGTGCCGGGTGGATTTAGTTATGGTGACTATCTACGCTGTGGTGCGATCGCGAAATTTTCACCTATTATGAAACAAGTTGTCGCCCATGCTGAGGCGGGTAAATATGTCTTGGGTATCTGTAATGGTTTTCAGGTGCTGACGGAGGCAGGATTATTGCCTGGAGCATTGGTTCGCAATCGCGATCTCAACTTTATTTGCGATCGGGTGCCGTTGCAAGTCGAGCGGACTGACTCTATTTGGACTCAGGGCTATAGTCACAATAGCGCGATTACCCTCCCGATCGCGCATGGCGAAGGCTGCTACCATGCCGATCCCGACACCCTCGCTCAACTCGAAGCCAACGGGCAAGTCTTGTTTCGCTACGCTGGCGCCAATCCGAATGGCTCACTCAATAATATCGCTGGCATCTGCAATCAAGCCGGAAACGTCCTCGGCATGATGCCCCACCCCGAACGCGCCGCCGATCCCCTCCTGGGTAGCAGTGATGGTATTCATTTGTTTAAAAATCAGGTGGGGTAGGGTAGATGGGAGTTGGGAGTTGGGAGTTGGGGGACGAGGGGACTGGGAGACTGGGGGACGGGGAGAAGAGGAGACTGGGAGACTGTGAATCGTTCTTTTACCTCTTACCCATTACCCATTACCCATTACCCTTTACCTTTTACCCATTACCCATTACCCCTCCCAACTCCCATCTCCCATCTCCTCACTCATTCCGAATCTGTGCGGCTAATTGCAGCAATTCCGACCAGCGGAGCTGAAATTTTTTCTCAGTTAAGCGGAGCGCTTTCATAATCGACTCGTTGCTGTGATTGGCTTGTTTGAGCTGCATGAGCGATTGTTGCTCGATCGATAATTGTGCGGCAAAGATTTCCCACTGACGATCTGTCAAACCGAGCTTGCGATCGATCTCTACTCCTAGCCATTGGTGTACCAATTCCCAATTGGCAACATGGGCAAATTTTTCGATGTGATACTTGAATTTTTGTTGGAGATAGTCGCGTTCGCGGGTGGTTAATCCCAAAGTTTTTTCAATTTCTGGTGCTGAGAGATCTTCCATTTTTAGTAATAGATAATCAACACAAGCAGATTGATTTTGGGCTTCTAAATAAGCGATCAATTCTTCGATTACTCGATCGCGTAATACACCATCGGTCGCATCGACATTATCCGACACCATCTTGGCACGAATTTGCTGCATCAATTTCGAGCCAGCATCGCCGTCTTCGTCTCGTGCGGTTTCAAAAGCTTGCTCGATGTCTACTGATGTCTCACTAGGCTGACGTTTGGCAAAAGTTTGAGCGCGGAGGACTAATAACTGTTGACTGCTCCCAAACCGCAGATGAATCCGGCGTTTGGCATAACATTCGCAAAAGACCATATACTCTGCCAATTGGAGTAAGCTCCGGGGCGTATAAGTATCACCGAGAGCATTCTCGCGCCGAAAAGCTTTGAGAGACTCAGTATAAAACTCTTGCAAAAAGTCTTCAATCAAAGAGTATCTGGCTTGAAATCCTAGCTGCGACTGGGGAATCGTAATATAACGGTAAACGATCGAGCTCAGATGACTGTGCAATTCGATCCGTCCCTGTTTAGAACCCAGTTGGTAATAATAAAGACATTTGGATACTCGGTGACGTGCCAGTCCCACGCGCCAAGATTCACCGATCCCTGACTGTTGAATTCGCTCGCTTTTGGCACAAATCCGATCGACTTCCACCGCAATCCGATTTGCCACATCTTTAATCTGCTCTGCACTCGCCTTTACCTGTGACTGTAAGGCTTCGACTAACATGTCGGGTAAGGGCTGCTTGCTAGATAGTAATACTACATTCGATTTTTGGCGACTACTAGTAGCTGGCAGACAGTGATGATGCGCGTTCATGGTATTGTTTTTCCCCTGAGAATGTGAGCTGATAATTGCTTACATAACGACTGTACGCGCTAAATCCAGTAAGTAAGTATGACGTGTGTCACT
>NZ_JANLWO010000340.1:0-4562 GCF_031364565.1 Chamaesiphon sp. OTE_20_metabat_361 | reverse complement strand
CCAAAAGCCAATCCAGCGGGAGCCGAGCGGATTTTCCACCCCAGGGGGAAATACTTCGCCAGTTTTAAAACTCGTCCAAGCGGGATTTTTGATTTTTTCCATGACTTGCCATTCGCCAGTTGGTGTCTCCCAGCCTTTCTTCCCAATGGCGACGGGATAACGTTTGAGCAGCTTATCTCCCCGATAGACATACACCCGCTTTTCTCTGAGTTTGAGGACGAGACTGACTACTTCTTCGGTAGGTTTACCAGTTGCAGCGACAGCAGGCTTGGTGGTAGAGGTAGGGCTAGTCCCAGTTGATTTGTTGGGAGTAGCCGGATTGTTACTATTAGCTGGCGACGAGAGCGGCTCTAATTTCTGCGGTGCTTTGGTTGTTGGTGCGGGTGTGGGCTTGGTGGGTATTTGTGCTATTAATGCTGGCGGTGGGCTGTTGCGGCGATGGTCTTGAGTTTCTGCAAACAGCCGCGTGGGGATAATTGTTAACATGGTTGTTAGCAATAATCCCGTACTGAATCTTAAAGAAATGACGAATCGAGACATTATTAAATGTTGACTTTAGTTTTAAGTTGTAATGCAGTGAAAGCTAAAGTTAGCTTACCCAATTTAAGATTAGTTCGTTCACTCACTAGTTTATCGTTGGCGATCGCCGTTTTGGCTGTCTGTGCTTATGGTGGGTGGATAGTGAATAGCTTGCACTGAGCGACAGCCGAAGTGCGGATTTAGGCGTTGCTAAATTGGGGTATGAAGCATAGATCTTGCCCTCACCCCCAACCCCTCTCCCAAGCTTGGGAGAGGGGAGCCGGAGCCGGAGGCGATGGCGGGGTGAGGGCAAATCATACCTTAAATTAGCAACGCCTGAAATTCGTTATTGAGCTGAGTACGAAGTGGGGATTGAAGTTAATTTAGACATCGCGGTCAGAGCGTATAATCGGACTCGATCGTCTGCGTCGTCTAGAAGCATTCCTAGAGCTGGGACGGTCGCTTTATTACCCAGGTTCCCTAGTGCTGCGGCTATTTCCTGTTTGACGATCGGCAGATGTGCCGATTCGTGGCAGTAGAGGTAATTGACGAGCTGTTGACTAGCATAAACCCGCTCTTGCTCGGTTTTACTAATAGCAATAATAATTTCTGGAGCCAGATCGTTGGAAATCTCTGCTAGAGCGGCGATCGCGCTATCGATCGCCGCCCTACTGCCGATCCAGCCGAGGGCGAGAATCACTGGCGATTTTAAGCGATCGGGCGTCAGGGGTGAGATTAATACTTCGGTCAAGATGTCTACAACACTGGGATCGGGCAATCTGGCTAAGCCGAGAGCGGTGGCTTCACACACGCCAAAATCGAGGTCGAATAATAACGGTCGGAGGTGTTGACTCAGGTTTAGTTCCACTGCCAAATCCCCTCGCAAACTAAGCGATATCGCCGCCGCCTTGCGGACGCTAGCCGCGACATCGGTAAGTTTGGCAAGTAGGAGTGGCGGTATGCGCGGATCGTGAAAGCTACCTAATGCTTCGACGATAACGGTGCGAAGCTGGGGATCGGGGTCTTCAAGCGCCTGGATTAGTGGCACGATCGTTTGTGAGTGCCGAATACGCGTCAGAATAGTTACTGCCATCCCCCGCTGGGTTGTCGATAGGTCGGGAGTAGCTAAGATCTCGGTCAATGCGGCGATCGCGGGAGCACCGATTTTGGTGAGCGACCCGATCGCGATCGCGGTTAATTCGGCATCTGCGTCAGTCTGAATTACGGCGATCAGCGCAGCGATAACTGGCGGTCGATCGAACTCCCCTAAGATTCGCGCGCAGCACCACCGATTCTCTAAATCAACGTCTGGGTCATTCAACAGATTTAGCAGCGGTAGGATGGCAATTTCACCCACTTTAGGGACAATTTTACCAGTCTCCCACTGCTGCTCGAAATCACCCTCGGTCAATATTTGCAAGGTGAGGTTTAAAACTTGCCGATCGCCTTGAATCTGTGTGAGGGACAAGTTTTGCAGGGCGGCGATCGCGATCGACCATTGTCTCTCACTGGCTGCGGCGATCGCTCGATCGAGATCGTGCATGATGTGTAATATCGTGAAGGCTGCTCTAAGCGTTGTATTCAAGAGAAGGAAGCGCAAAGGGAGCCGAGTTGACATCGTGATTTTAACGATCGGAAATCATCTATAACCCACAGAAATCACCCATAACCCTTGTGGTGGGCAGTGGTCAGTGAGCGATAGCCGAACTGTGCCCACCCTACTACTCTACTACTCCCAACTCCCATCTCCCATCTCCCATCTCCCATCTCCCATCTCCCAACTCTTATCTACTTGCTAAACCAACTAAAACTAGTACTGCTTCGATCGCGTAAAAGACGCCAACGACTTGAGTTTCCGTCCAACCGCTCAACTCCAGGTGATGGTGAATTGGAGCCATCTTAAACAGCCGTTTACCTTTGCCCTCAGCATCTTTGGTGGCTTTATAGTAACCGACCTGCGCTGTGACTGAGAGCGCCTCGATCGCAAAGATACCACTGAGGATAAACAGCACCCAGAGATTTTCGGTCAAAATCCCGACCGCAGCTAAGGCACCACCTAGAGCGAGGGAGCCAGTATCGCCCATAAAGACTTTGGCTTTATTGCGATTGTGGACGACAAAGCCGAGATAGCTACCGCTCAGGCAAATACAGAAGATCGCCAGACTGGGTTCTTTGGGATAGATAATTGCGGCTAAACCAGCCAGGGCGATCGCCCCCGTTCCGCCAGCCAAGCCATCGACACCATCGGTGAGATTGGTGGCATTACTTTCGGCAAGCAGGGCAAATACTGCTAGTCCCCAGAAGAGAAAGCCCAGCGGTAGGAAGACGTTAAACGGCAGATGGACATTGGTAATCGCGTTACCCCTACTGTAGAAAGCCCAACCGCAAAAAGCGATCGCGATCGCCGCTTGGAGTAATAATTTACCTTTGGGAGTCAGACCTTCATTTTTGCGGTTGCTCAAACTTTTCCAGTCATCGACACCACCGATCGCCAGATAGCCCAAACTAGTCACCGCCACGGCGATCGCATCCGGATCGAACTGCGACCACAACACGCCTAAAATCACCCCGACTGGCACGACAAAGATCCCCCCCATCGTAGGCGTTCCCGCCTTTTTGAGGTGTGCTTGCGGGCCATCTTCGCGGATGAATTGACCCATCTTCAACTGCTTGAGTTGGGGAATCGCGCGATAACCGATCGCGGCGACGAGTCCGGTAGACACCAAAAATGGTAAGAGTAACGATTCGGTCAGACTCCTACCATTTTGCCAGTCCAACCACAGCAACGCTCCTACCAGTCCGATGCCTAGTAAAATTAGTAACACAGTGCCCGTAGGATTGAGACCCCTGACAGATGCTGATTTACCCTCCATCTATTTCCTCCGAGGTAATTTCATCACTACGTTTGTTAATCGAGTCAATCTTGAAGATTTTAGCTGCACCGGATCCTTAGATATCGTCGGTATCGTCAGCATCATCGCTTTCTTCTTCTTCTTGATAGCCGCGATCGTCTTCAAATAATTCTTCGTCTAGATTGGGTTGATCTAAGGCGGAGATGGCGGGATCTCGTTCGTCTCGATCGATCAGCCGACCTTGAGCTTCGAGCCACTCTAGAATTGAAGTATTTCTTTGTTCGGCAATTACGGGAGCAGGTTCGTAACGAGGTTGTTGTTTTAATGCTGGATTGATAAATGAATCTAGCACATCCAGGTCGAGGGAATCGGGCATGGTAAGTTGATTAGCTTTAAGTTCTCATAGTCTATCATTTTAGGGGAGAGGATCCAGTCGCATGGAGGCGATCGTCACAAGTTCGAGCGACTTTTTGAGTGCGATTAGACATCACGATTCATTAGCAAATTTCTATGCCAAAAGCCCAACTACTTGCCGCGCTTGCAGATAAAAATCGCGGTATCCTCGCCACCCCAGTGGATCGACAGGCAATTCTGGCAACAATTACGGAGCTAGAATTTCATAATCCCCATCCTCGCCCCTTGACAACGGCGCTCGACTTATTAGCTGGAAATTGGCGACTGCTATATACTAGCAGCCAGAGTCTTCTGGGCATCGATAAGTTTCCCCTCGTTAATCTCGGCACGATTTATCAGTGTATTCGACCGATAACTAGCGCGGTTTATAATATTGCGGAAGTAAGTAGTATCGTACCCGGATTGAATGGCCTAGTCGCGATCGCCGCTAAATTTACGCCCGTGAGTGAAGCTCGTGTCAATGTGGAATTCAATCGTTCGGTGATTAGCTTACAACGGTTGGTGAATTATGCCGATCCCGATCGCTTTATTGCGGATCTCGAAAATGGTCGTAAATTTACCGCGATCGATTTGCCGATCTCGCGGCGCGAAGATCGCTCCCCCGCTTGGCTGGAAGTTACCTATCTGGATGACACGCTGCGCATCAGTCGCGGTAATGAAGGTAGTGTTTTTGTTTTGGCACGATCTTAGGATCGTGAATAGTGGATAGTGGATAGTGAATGGTATGAAGCATAGATCTTGCCCTGCTTGGTGAAACGCACGCTGAGGAAGCCTCAG
>NZ_JANLWO010000326.1:0-4245 GCF_031364565.1 Chamaesiphon sp. OTE_20_metabat_361 | reverse complement strand
ATTAAAGCCATTGCATTAATTGTGACACCGAGTAGTCCCAGGGTTGGTTTTAGCCCATCCTTACCGGAATTTGTTGTCATACTTTACGTGTTTATAAATAGTTATTGCATTTGTGTAGACGCTACAAATTTTGCCGTTGGCGGAAAGCCCGCTCCCCTGGAGAATCGATTGAATGTTCGATCGATACTTATGAGTTTTGTAATGAGAGCTATTTTTTGAAAATTGCTGGCAATCGGACAGCTATATTATTGGAAGACTTCAACACAGAATCTTTACTGTTTTACAACAGATCGATCCGTATTTTTCAATACAAATAGTCGATTCAGTCTTGGAGCAAGTTTATATTTTAAAACTAACAATAACTTGTACTCGCTACCAGCATTGACTTTTCGGGTGTTGTCTCGAACGGTAAATTTATGTGTGACCATCTGCTTGTGATATTTCGTAGTTTGCAATACAAACACTCAGCTTATTTGTCTTTAATATAGGTCAACCCCAAAAAACCTTTAACGACTTACAAGCGTTGACAAAGATCGGCTTGAGAGATTTTGTCCTTACATTTGCAATCTCTGTCTGTTGCTAACTTCTAAGACGTTGTGAGGGTAATGAATCCAATTTTAAGATCGGTATTACCTGCGCCACACTCATACTGGGTTATCAAAGGATAATTATGGAAACCGAAATCATGAACGGCAGTTCCACCACTGCTATGTTCGACTCACTGGTGGAACCAGCCACAATCAAGCACAAGCAGAAAAAACAGAAGAAGAGCAAAAAAGCCCAGATTCAAACCGCCGAACGCCGAGTGCTGCATCACGTCTCTGAGGCAGAAGGCAGTTCCAAACTTCCCAGTAAAGTTTACGAGCAAGAGCTAGCTCGACTGCAAGTCGAATTGGTAAAAATGCAGTACTGGGTCAAGAATACAGGCGTGCGGATCGTGATTTTGTTCGAGGGACGCGATGCTGCTGGTAAAGGTGGCACGATTAAGCGAATTACCGAGCCGCTGAACCCTCGTGGTTGTCGGGTTGTCGCTCTGGGAACGCCGAGCGTTGGCGAAGCCTCTCCCCTGGAGAATCGCGAAAAAACCGAATGGTATTTCCAACGCTACGTGCCCCATCTACCCGCTGCGGGTGAGATCGTTTGTTTCGATCGCAGTTGGTACAACCGCGCTGGAGTAGAGCATGTAATGGGTTTTTGTACCGATGCCCAATATCAGGAATTCATGCAAACTTGTCCCGAATTCGAGCGAATGCTGGTGAAATCAGGGATTATTTTGCTGAAATATTGGTTCTCAGTTAGCGATGACGAGCAAGAGCGACGGTTTCAGTCGCGGACGACCGATCCGGCACGGCGGTGGAAACTCAGTCCGATGGATCTCGAATCACGCGATTCTCCAGGGGAGAGGCTTCGCCAACGCTGGGTGGAGTATTCGCAAGCTAAGGATGCGACGTTTGCCCATACGAATATCCCTGAAGCTCCGTGGTTCACGGTGGAGGCGAATGATAAACGCCGCGCTCGGCTCAATTGCATCAGTCACTTTTTGAGCAAGATTCCCTATGTGGACATGACACCGGAGCCGCTGGAGTTGCCCCCGCGCAAGAGTGCGCCGCATGACTATGTACGTCCGCCGCGTAACGAGCAGTTTTTTGTGCCGTCAGTGTATTGAGCAGCCCTCACCCCGCCCTCGCCTGTGGCTCTGGCTCCCCTCTCCCAAGCTTGGGTGTGGGGTTGGGGGTGAGGGCGAGGGATTTCGATCGCAAAAGATCGATCGTAGGTTGGGCTGAAGCCCTCGAAACCCAACACACTCAGCGATTACCTCCGGTAGGCTTCGCCAACGATTGTAGGAATGTTGGGTTTCTGCGGAGATCTACCCACCCCGCCCTACGGGCACCCCTCCGAGGAGGGGATTTTCTATCCATCCACCTCACCAGGAATAAATCATCATGACTCATGAATTGCGCGTACAGGCTGTCTCTCAAGTAACCGATCGCCAGCCGTTACCATCCAAGGTGCCTCAACGCTTAGAAGCACTGTGGGCAACGGATGTATTTACCTTGAGCAAGATGCAGGCAAGTTTGCCCAAAGATATTTATAAATCAGTTAAGAGTACGATTCAGACAGGTGGTAAGCTAGATATCTCGATCGCGGGTACCGTCGCTGCGGCGATGAAAGATTGGGCGATCGCTAAAGGGGCACTATACTATGCTCACGTCTTTTACCCGATGACGAATGCGACTGCGGAAAAGCATGACGGTTTTATCTCCGTCCAAAGTGATGGGAGCGTGTTGACGGAGTTTACCGGGAAAGTCCTAGTTCAGGGCGAACCGGATGGCTCGTCTTTTCCCAATGGCGGACTACGATCGACTTTTGAGGCACGCGGTTATACGGCTTGGGATGTTACCAGTCCGGCTTATGTGATGGAAACAGACAATGGTGTCACGCTCTGCATCCCGACGGTGTTTATCTCCTGGACGGGTGAAGCTCTGGATAAGAAAACACCATTATTACGATCGAATGCGGCGATGAACAAAGCGGCTACACGCTTGCTCAAGTTACTGGGACATACCGAAGTTGCACCCGTTAATTCTAGCTGTGGTGCCGAGCAGGAATACTTTTTAGTTGACGCGCATTTTGCCCATAGTCGTCCCGACATGCTGCTCACAGGACGCACCTTATTTGGTAAGTCGGCGGCTAAAGGTCAGCAATTTGACGATCACTACTTTGGGGCAATTCCCGATCGCGTGCAGGTGTTCATGCAGGACGTGGAGGAGCGGATGTATCGGCTGGGGATTCCCGCCAAAACGCGCCACAACGAAGTAGCTCCAGGTCAATTCGAGCTGGCACCCTTCTTTGAAGCTGCCAACGTTGCCAGCGATCACCAGCAACTGACGATGACTCTGCTCAAGTGTACCGCCAAGAAACACGGCTTTGTCTGCCTGTTGCATGAGAAACCATTTGCCGGAATTAATGGCTCTGGGAAACACGTCAACTGGTCGGTGGGGAATGCGACTCAAGGTAATTTACTCGATCCTGGCGATACTCCTCATGCCAATATGCAGTTTTTACTGTTCTGTGGCGCGGTGATTCGGGGCGTACACAAGTATGGGCCACTATTACGCGCCGTTGTTGCGACAGCTAGCAACGACCACCGCTTGGGCGCAAATGAAGCTCCCCCAGCAATTATCTCTGTTTATCTCGGATCGCAACTCGAACAGGTTTTCGACCAGATTAGTAAGGGCGAGACTACCAGTTCGGCTCATGCCGGAGTGATGGAACTCGGCGTAGACACTTTACCAGTATTCGCCAAAGATCCTGGCGATCGCAATCGCACCTCGCCCTTTGCCTTTACAGGCAACCGCTTTGAGTTCCGCGCCGTCGGTTCCAACCAATCGGTATCGGGGCCATTAGTCGCGATGAATACGATCCTGACTGATTCGCTCACTTGGATTGCCGACAAATTAGAAGCCAAAATGGCTGAGGGAGCCGATCTAACTACTGCCATCAACACAGTGCTTAAAAAAGTGATGGACAAGCATAGTGCCGTCGTGTTTGGTGGTAACGGTTACTCCGAAGATTGGCATAAAATGGCGGTGGAAGAACGCGGTTTAGTTAACCTGCGGACGACTGCTGATGCGCTACCAGTCCTTAAAGCTGATGACATCAAAGAGTTATTCGAGCGAGTTGGAGTGCTGAGTGCCGTCGAACTTGAAAGTCGGTTTGAAGTGTACGCCGAGCAGTATATTCTGGCGATCGATGTCGAAGCCAAACTGATGGTGACGATGGCAAAAACTACCATTTATCCAGCCGCCATGCGCTATCATTCCGAACTGTCTACCACGATTTTTAATGCTAAATCGATCGGGATCGAACTTAGTAAGGAAAGTGCCGAAAAAGTAGCGATGTTAATCGGCACAATCATGGATAAAGTCAGTAAACTCGATGGAGCGATGGGCAAACACGATTTTAGCTCGATCGAAGAACACATGCAGTATTGCGCCAAAACAATCCGCCCGATGATGGACGAGTTACGCAAAGATGCTGACGCCCTAGAAGGTGAGGTAGCGGACGATTTCTGGCCGCTACCTACCTATCAAGAGATGCTATTTGTTAAGTAATTAACTGTAATATCTCTGGACATTTTTCGCTCACAAACTTGACACAATTTTCATCATCAGTCAGTGCGTTAGCCGAGCAACTCGGAATCACAATCGCACTGACTGATTTTGTGTAAATGACAATTAGTTC
>NZ_JANLWO010000268.1:0-2806 GCF_031364565.1 Chamaesiphon sp. OTE_20_metabat_361 | reverse complement strand
CAAGGGAATGCGCGCATCGCGAACTTCCAGCACCACGTCAACTTTTTTGACCTGTTCTTGAAGTTGGCGTTCGGCTTTGGCAATATGTCCGGGATACCATTGAATCGCAGGTATAGGCATGGTCTTAAAGTAATTGAGAATTGAGAATTGAGAATTGAAAATTGGGTTTTTAGGGTGGGATTTAGACCCCACCCTAAAATCAATCCATCTAAGATGTGGATGATTTAAGCCCATGCTCTTTGTTAACGATGATTCAGTTACCAGTTTAACTGCTAGTCCCGGACTTAATTTGCTGGGTACATATCTGGTTTAGAGTCTACTCGATCGAGATTGTGTAAATATTTTGGCAGTTCGACGATCGGGCGATCGATTTTGTTTGATACTAAAGGGTTGAGGTAACTGGCGATCGGGATGATAGTCCGATCTGCGGTTCTAGATCTAGTCACGCAAATTTTATCAAAATGACACAGCAGACAGTCGTAATTACTGGAGCCTCATCAGGAGTAGGCTTATATACCGCCAAAGCGCTGGCGCAACGCGGTTGGCATGTCATCATGGCATGTCGCGATCTACCCAAAGCTGAAACGGCGGCGCAGTCGGTAGGGATGTCGTTAGATAGTTACAGTATCATCCATATCGATCTGGGTTCACTAGAGAGCGTCCGCAAATTTGTGGCTGAGTTGCGATCGACGGGGAGGTCTTTAGACGCGCTCGTGTGTAATGCGGCGGTGTATTTACCATTGCTCAAAGAGCCAATGCGATCGCCAGAAGGCTACGAAATCAGTGTGGCGACCAATCATTTCGGTCATTTCCTGCTGTGTAATCTGTTCCTAGAGGACTTAAAAGCATCTTCGGCACCACAGAAGCGGTTAATTATGTTAGGCACTGTTACAGCCAATTCTAAAGAGCTTGGGGGCAAGATTCCGATCCCGGCACCTGCGGATTTGGGCGATTTGCAAGGATTGGCGGCGGGTTTCACAGCGCCGATCTCGATGATTGATGGTAAGCCATTTAAAGCTGGGAAGGCTTATAAGGATAGTAAGTTGTGCAATATGATGACCAGTCGCGAGTTGCACCGTCGCTATCATGAATCAACGGGGATTGTGTTTAATACGCTCTATCCTGGTTGCGTGGCGGATACACCGCTATTTCGGAATAGTTATCCGCTGTTTCAGAAGATTTTTCCGTGGTTCCAGAAGAATATTACTAAGGGTTATGTGAGTCAGGAGTTAGCTGGCGAGCGGGTGGCACAGGTGGTTGCCGATCCTCAGTTTGCTCAGTCGGGGGTGCATTGGAGTTGGGGCAATCGTCAACAAGCGGGACGGGAGGGTTTTGTGCAGGAGTTGTCGGAGCAGGCGAGTGATGATAAGGCGGTGAGGATGTGGGAGTTGAGTGAGAAGTTGGTGGGATTGGGGTAGTTGTAATCGCTCAACTAGTTACGCCACAAACCCGACTTTTTGGAAAAGTCGGGTTTGTAGTACCCACTGTTAAGTGAATTCGCGATAATGCTTGTTTGAAGCGGAGCGGCAAATGTTAGATATTAGTGGGTTTCGTTTTTCCTAGCGGAGGCAGAAACCGGATCTGGGGGTTGTCTTGACGCGCTATACCTGGAGGGAACCTCCAGAGCGCGCGTCGCTCCGACCCCCAGCCCCCCCGGGCCAAAGGCGGGACGCCGCCTCTCAAACTCTCCTGCGTAAGGTTCGATTTGTGTGAGGCGCAGTGCCTTAGACCTTCTGCAAGAGATCTGTAGGTTGGGTTTCATTCTTCAACCCAACCTACGACTTTCTATCCCATAGATCTACTAATTCGGCTTCGCTAGTCTGGTTGATGTAGTGGGGATACACGACCTCCTGAAAGAGTGTTTTGGTGTGGGGGAAGATTTTGGCTTGGACGACAGGATTGAAATCGCGATCGAGCGTGGCTTTTCGCATGGCTTGGCGTTCGGCTGGGGAATATTTTCCAAATTGGATGGTGGGAATCCAGGTGGAGTGAATCATCAAGCCGAGATTGATGTCGGGATGGCTCAAGCGGTAAATCGGTTTACCTTTGAAGTCATCGGCATGAAATACCCAGATTTCATCTTGCGCGACGGTATGCGGGTTATTGGGTTCGGCATCTGACATGATGACACAGACAATATAACCATGAGTCGCCGGATCTCGATCGAGCGGACACGGATCTTTGCTGGGGATAAACTGGGGACTACGTGCCAAATAACCGATCGGAAATTCAAAACTATCGGCGATTTCCATTCGCTCGGTATCGATCCTCAATAGGGTTGCTGGCATATCGGACTGTGGTAAACCTTCGACGGGGATGACTCGATTGTCGCGATCGCGATATGCTCGATAGATACGTTTGGGTATTGTCTCCCAGGTGAAGCCCCAACCCATCCAGTACAGGCTGGTAATTTTTTCGCCAGTCTCTAGTTCGCTATCGCGGTTGAGGTTGCGGTGTGTATTTACCGATACCGACCAGGTATTGCATTTGCTGGGATTATCGCCAGTATCGCTGAGGAAGTTTGCTGTGATTACGGCACCAGTTTTAGCATCGATCGTATATCGCGCCACGCTATTGAGATCGACGGGTGCGGGTTGGAAGCCGCGAAATTCTTTTCGCAAACATTTGGTTGGTGTCACTGGCGGTAAGTTTTTATTTACCCCAGCTAACGCTTCAATGCCTTTGGTAATTGCGGGTGTATTTTCACAGTCGAGATTGACGGATTCGTCATACTCGCCGATCCATTCTGTGACATCCCAGCCACCGTTATGGGCGGACATGAGGGTAATTTTACCGTCGGGATTGC
>NZ_JANLWO010000258.1:0-17491 GCF_031364565.1 Chamaesiphon sp. OTE_20_metabat_361 | reverse complement strand
GACGACGAAATTGTCATTGCTGCTTCCCGCCATAAATCTTCGCGGTTGACTTTATTTACCATTGCTTGCACATCGGTATCGGGGGGTAAATAACCCCACCGCATATTTTCAGTCAAAAACCAGAGGTCGTGATTTTTGAAGGGGTAAGAGGCGTTGTCCTGCCAGAATTTCATTGTATAGGGACTCTGTTGAGTAACGCGATCGCTACCATAGTCGATCGCACCTTTAGCACGCGGCGCGATCGCGGCTGTGGGGACATTTAGGTACTGACTCGCCGCCACGAGCCGACACATCTCGTCTTTGTTTTCCGGTCGATCGCACCAGATTTGCGCCGACTGAATCGCCATCAGCAAGGCTTTAGTCGCCTTGGGATATCGATCGACCCAATCCGCCCGCATCGCAAACGATTTTTCGGGATGATCGCGCCACAGTTCGCCTGTAACTAGAGCCGAATAACCCAAATGCTCCTGAATCAGTCGCGCATTCCAGGGTTCCCCCACACAAAAAGCGTGCATCGTGCCCGCTTTCATATTGGCGACCATTTGCGGCGGCGGCACCACAAACATCGACACATCCGTATCGGGATTAATCCCCCCAGCCGCCAACCAATAGCGCAGCCACAGATCGTGAGTACCCCCAGGATGAGTGATGGCAAATTTCAGCCGCAGTCCTGGCCCTTTGGCTTTTGCCTGATCGATGCTCTCCCTCAATTTTGAGCTATCGATGCCAATATTTAGGTCGCGATAGATATTTGCCAGGGAGATGCCCTGTCCATTCGTATTGAGCCGCGCCAGAATATACATCGAGACAGGAATGCCATCGGGTGTTTTACCCGCTGCCAGATGATAGGGAATGGGAGTCAAAACATGGGCACCATCCAATCCACCCTGACTAGTACTCAAACTGAGATTGCTCTGGACAGCCCCCCAGGATGGCTGTCGCACGAGTCGCACGTCTTTCATGCCGGATCGAGCAAAATAGCCTTTTTCCTGGGCAACAATCAGCGGCGCGGCATCAGTTAGCGCAATAAAACCCAATGATGCAGTGCTTGTCTCTGGAGCATCAGACAACAATCGACCCATCGCGGGGGCGGCTTGGGAAATCCGCACGGGCGAGTTGAGAGTACATCCATGTGTCAAGATTCCAGCAGTGGCGGCTCCGGCGGTGAGCATGAATTTGCGCCGCGAATAGTGAGTCATGACAGGCTCCGCGATAATATCACTCGATCGAATCGATAGGGGTATCCCAGCGCGAATATTCAAACTGAAAATTGCTGACGATCGCTTGAGTTTGGGCGATCGTCAGTGGATGAGGAGATCGACTCTTCGATCGAAAGAACACAACTACTGCCAGTACTTGGGCACCTACAATAATCGGTATTCCAAACCCAGTTTTGACGCTGAAAGCTTTAGCAATTTGATTGCGTAAAAAATAGGTATCTGAAGCCGCCGTCGCATCCTCCAACCATTCACATTGTTGGTGCTGCCAGACTCGACCTGGCAATCCTTCTCCAAGAGATAGCACAAACGCTCTACTACAGATTTGAAACTGCATCCAGGAAATTGCTTTATGTAGATCTAGATTGGTATTGACGCACCAGGCAGGGCTGAGTTCTAGCAAGGTTCCAGTAGAGTTTGGCAGCCAGGATTCACCATATTCCCATTCTGTATTTGTACACACTGAAGTAAGTAGGATTGTCAGTGCCGATACTAGCCGATCGGGTGTGGTACCGATCGATTTTACGGAGATGCCGCCATCGAATCGGCTGGCAGGATGTTGAGTCATAATTCGTTTTGTCAAAGATGGTTATACTCAGGTTGCTTGCAGCCGATCGAACTCAGTGTTTAACGTGAGTTGTTACCGATAACCTCAGCGGTTAGAAACCGCCGCTCATAGGGCAAAGTCCGCCTTCGCGGACTAAGATATACAGTCCGCGAAGGCGGACTTTGCAACACTAGCCCTACTCTCGTAGCGTATCCGAAGGATGTTTTCAATCGGCGGCGGGACTCGAACGTAGCCAATATCCTTAACCCGTCACGTCATTTATGCCTGTGAAACTACACCAGCCACGATCTCAGGCACGGGCATCTTGTCGGGCTGATATTCTCCGGCTGTTACCGTCCGCGATCGTTGGGTTTTAATCAGCGATACTTGAGTAGTGAGCAAAAAGCTAGTCAGACTGGCAATCACGATTACGGGCACCATTGACGTATCCGCAATCACGCTCAGAATCACCGTACTGCTAATCGGCGTCTTGGTAATTGCCACATTTACCGCCGCCATCATACATACCATCGCGATCGTTGGATGGATTTGGGGGAAGCCCAGCGAAATCGCCAAACCCACCACCGAGCCAATATAGAATAGCGGAAAAATAAAGCCACCCCGAAAGCCAGAATGTAACGTACAGCTAATGGTCAGCATTTTTGCCAGTCCGATCGCCAGTAATAGCGCAATCCCATAACCAGCACCATGCTCGATGACTGTTTCGATTTGCTCCTCACCGAAGAACAACGTTTGGGGAAAAACTAGGGCAATTAGACCGATCGATAATCCGCCCAGCGTTGCGAGTAAAATTGTTTGATGATGTAGAGGTGCTGTCAAATATCCCACAGTCCGGAACACCAGCACGAACAATAAAGCAACCGCCGCCCCCACCGCACCCAAGATCGCCCCTTCGAGCAGATTCATCAGTGTCAGAGGTGGAATCGATGCAAAGTGATACATCCCGCCGATCGATAGTCCCGTGGTAAACCGAAATACTGTAAAGCTCAAAATCGCCGATAACACCGCTGGAATAATCGCTTCATAATATTCCAAGCCGCGTCGGTGGGGAATTTCGAGCGCGAATAGTGCCCCGCCCAATGGCGCACCAAAGAATGCTCCCAGAGCGGCACTCATCCCGCAAAATGTCAGAATCCGCACCGAAGCCAGCGACAGCTTTAGCTTGGTGCCCACCCAGCCGCCAATACTCCCATTCACCTGCACCAGCGGTGCTTCTGGCCCCGCGCTACCACCAGCCACGATCGAGAATAACGATGCGACAATCATCGCTGGAGTCTGTTTCATATCGATCCGCCCCGGATCGTGTACCTTGTCTACTACAAAGGCAACTTCCCCCGGCAAACCCATGTAATAAAGCGATAGCCCTACTAATAATCCGCCCACTGATGCGGCAATCCAGACATAGTTGTGGATGAAAAATTCGCCAGGAAAATACACTTGGAGCAGATCCGGCACCTGCGACCAAACGAGGTGCATCGAACCTTCAATCAGGTAATAGTAAGCAGTAGCAACTATGCCCCCAGCAATCCCGATCGCCGCCGACCAGAACATCACTTGGGCATAGCTCAGATCGCTCAAAATGGGAGCCACCACACCCATTGGGGGTGATTCATTCGTCGCATCAACAGTAGATGACTCGTGAGATGCTGAAGACATAAAGTTCTCTGGAGTGGGTAAACGATAATTAATCTAGATCTGTAGGTTGGGTAGAAGCTCTGCGAAACCCAACATCCACACAATCGATTCAAACCTTGTGTCGGCTAGACTTCCACTGATATGGCGTTACCCCCCCAACCCCCCTTTATAAGGGGAGGGCTGGGGTGGGGTAAAGGGACTACGATCGATTCCATAGGGAAGTTATGGAGAGTTATGGGGATTTTCTGGGGTTTGCAAGTGTTACCCGATCCTTTCCCAACATCCGCTAAGGGCGATACTGTCGATCGGCGTTAGAGGTAGCTAGGATTGGGGCTTCTTCATGTTCTCCATCATGAGAACCTGTCGGCTCCTTCAAGAAGAAGGCATTGAGAAAAGCCACCATCAGTGCTACTACACCCAACATTTGGAAGAAGATGCGATCGCTTTGAACACCTTGGGGCAATAGACTGTAAACCGTCAGATATACCACTGCTCCCCAATTTCCATATGCCCCGACGTTACCCGCGATTTGTCCAGTCACGCGACTTTTAATCAACGGCACGATCCCAAAAGTTGCGCCCTCTGCTGCCATGACAAAGAAAGATGCCAGCATCGTTACGGCAACCACGATCGCCAGTGGCACACCCTGACCCAAGCTAGCAAAGATTAGATAGCCAGCTCCAGTGCCCACCAGTGTGAATACCATCGTCCACTTGCGGCTGCCCACCTTGTCCGAGATCCAACCACCACCGGGACGAGCCGGGATATTCATAAAGGCATAGGTACCTGCCACAGCCCCTGCGACCCCTGCCGCCAAACCGTAACCACGCTCAAAGAAGGACGGTAACATCGATACCACCGCCAGTTCCGAACCAAAGCAAGCCACATACGCTAAATTCAAGTTAGCCACCTGAGAAAACCGATATCGATCGGTTGCCTCATACACCTTGCGACCTGTCATCAGCGGTTCGTTTGCCTTATAAGCGTTGTATGCCTGGAATAAATACAGTCCGACCAGCAACACACACACGATCGCAAAAGTCGCATCGTTAATGAACTTCACCTTAGTCAACCGCCATGCAATCAAGCCCAGAGCGGCTACTAGCGGCACGTTCATCGCCAACATAAACCAAAAATCGCGTTTGCTGGTGACTTCCATCCCCGCACTACTCGGCGGACGCTGATAAACCTTTCCTGGCGGCGTATCCGAGACATTGAAGAAATAGACAACTCCATACATAGCTGTAACGATTCCGGTCATCGCGATCGCCAGTCGCCAGTTGAGTTGACCGCCGACCATAAATGCGGTGGCTGCCGCGATCGTCGGCAGTGTAAAAGCCGCACCAGAAGAACCGAAGTTGCCCCAGCCGCCATAGATCCCTTCAGCTAGACCGATTTCTTTGGAATTAAACCACTCTGCCACCATCCGAATCCCGATGACAAAGCCGCAGCCGACAATACTCAGAGCCAGTCGGCTATATACCAACTGGGTAAAGTTCTGCGCCATTGCAAAAGCCAGACAGGGCAAAGCCGCATAAATCAGCAAGCATGAATAAGTAATGCGCGGCCCAAAACGATCCAAGACCATCCCGACAATAATCCGCGCTGGAATTGTCAGGGCAACATTGCAAATTGCCAGCGTTCGCATTTGCGCTTCTGATAAACCCATTTCTGTTTTTACCAGCGTTGCAAATGGGGCAAAGTTAAACCAAACTACAAATGTTAGAAAAAAGGCAAACCAAGTGAAATGTAAGATCCGATATCGCCCGCTGAATGACCAAATACCAGCCATATGCTCTATATTCTCCTGTATTTAAAATATGTTAAAACTAATTTTATTGCAGCAAAAAGTAGCGAAAGTAACTCACTTTCTGTAGATCTAAATTACATCTAACTGTTATCTAAGTCTGAGATACATTTAAAACTTTAAATAACAATCTACGTTGTAAATTACAAGCATTCTCTTAGTGATTTTGTTTCCATAGCTACAAAGTTTCAGAACTTATCGATTAACTGCATGTAGCCAATGCAATAGCAGCAAAAACGGCTTGCATTTTCCCTTATTATTACTTTTAAAAATATTTCTGTTTGTTAGGATACCAAATTAATTTCTAGTTAAGTCACTCTTTCTGGTTGACAATAATCGGGGATGTAAGCCGATAATTAAGTTATTGAAACGCCGATCGAACGGTAGCGTAAATTACAGACAGAGAGGATAAATTGACTGATAGTCTCAGCAAGAGTAAACTTTAAGAATTTTTTTATGCTAAATAGTGAGGATTTTAGCTAATGACTTTGACTGGATCGATTGATTATCATTTATTGGAAATGTCCTCATTTTTTTCACCCTTGCCACTCTTGGCAACTGCCACTGCCGATAATGCTCCCGCAATCTTGAATGGTGTATTACTGAGTTTAATCGTCATTTATATCGCTAGTAAAATTGGTGCAGAGGTTGCCAAATACTTCGAGCAGCCCTCAGTGTTAGGCGAATTAGTGGCTGGAGCGATCGTCGGAATATCCGCTTTACATCTGGTTGTTTTCCCCGATAGCGGATTGGATGGATCTAGCTCGGTCATCATCCAATTTTTGCAGTTAATTAGTGACTTAGATACCGCTGCCCTAAATCGAGTATTTGCAGCTCAAAGTGAAGTTATCTCCGTATTAGCCGAACTGGGTGTAATTATTCTGCTATTTGAGATTGGCTTGGAGTCCGATCTGCGCATTTGATTATTAGTGCCACAGTTTTTTTAATTGGTGCAATTACGATCGGGGGCTTTTTCAATCAGAGTTTTATCGCGATCGTCGATCGACTCAAAACTCGCGGGAATATCATTATTCCAGCGATTATTTTTGCCTTCTTCATGGCATTCCTAGCTAATGCCATTCATCTAGAAGCAATTTTGGGGGCATTTGCGGCGGGATTGGTGCTAGATGAAACCGACGCTCGTAATGAGTTGGATGAGTTAATTAAACCAATCGCCGATCTATTTGTGCCGATCTTTTTCGTGACTGTGGGCGCACGCGCAGATTTAGGCGTTCTGAATCCCGCGATCGAAAGTAATCGAGCGGGATTATTAATTGCCATATTTCTGATTTTAGTAGCGATCGCAGGCAAACTCGTCACTGGCTGGGTGGTATTTGGGCAACCAGGTATCAACCGGATGGCAATCGGGGTGGGCATGGTGCCGCGTGGTGAAGTGGGGCTGGTATTTGCTGGTATTGGTTCTGCCAGCGGGATTATCGATAAACCTTTAGAAGCCGCAATTATTATCATGGTGATTATCACCACTTTTTTGGCACCACCTTTTTTGAGGCTCGCTTTTGGTAAATCTGACGAACCACCAGCGGCAGCCACAGCATCGACGATCGATCGTCTTGTCAATTAGAGATCGAGCCGAGAATCTGTGTCAAGCTGTCTGTAATGCTGCCAACCATCTAAATTATGCGTGTGGGTTTTCCCAAATCCGTTCTAACTGTGCGACTAATTGAGTATGCTGAGCTGCACGTCGATCGTAACGGACGATCGCAAATATTAGTGCGCTTGGCAAGCCTAAATAGATGATGCCGAGCAACAAATTTGATGCCTGTGCTAACTGCTGGGTATTAACTGCGGCTGGGGTGGATCTATTTTTAGAGATCGTCACTCGCTCTGTACTTTTAACGTTCGATGAGTCATCGACATTACACATCAAGCCCTGGGGATCTCGGACGCAGGTGAGATGCTCTACTTGGGAGTTTTGGCTTGATGAGGTAGCGGGCTGTGCTACGGCGGCAGAAGTAAGGATTCCTCCAGAGAGCATCATGCCAACTAAAATTGGCGTTAAGTGTTTAATGTTCATAGCTTGGAACTTTATAACGAAAATTCTGTATTTAATACTACCATTTTATCGTCAATCTTCGAGATTTTCTAAATATTACCGAAAATCATCAGTATTTGGTTGATTTGTTGGCACTTTTCCAGTAAATAAGCATCGATCGAGACTAAATAGTTTCCATAGTTGGCAGGTCGATCCGATATTCTCTGCTCGATCGCAACTACGGCGGTAATCCTGAGTTGCGATTAAATTCGGCATGTAAGTATTGCATTGTTTTAATGCGATCGATTCAG
The DNA here is from genome assembly GCF_031364565.1 of Chamaesiphon sp. OTE_20_metabat_361. Lineage (NCBI taxonomy): Bacteria > Bacillati > Cyanobacteriota > Cyanophyceae > Gomontiellales > Chamaesiphonaceae > Chamaesiphon > Chamaesiphon sp. OTE_20_metabat_361. Next base: position 9,960 of record NZ_JANLWO010000258.1, on the reverse strand, counting down.
AATTAGAGATCGATTGTTACCGCTGATACCATTTGCCCAACTCGATCGAACCTATAAGTTAATTCAGTATCGAGCGATTTCAACAATCGCTCGTGCTAGATCGCAGTGCGCGGCGAAACAAGACCCGATCGCAGTTTGCTGGCGGTCGGTTAATTATTTTTTGAGAGATATCTGAAAATGCTGCGAGAGTTGTTATCATTTCGCGATCGGTATCGAATCTTAAACTATGCTTGGGTTGCTTTTTTCCTGACATTTGTGGTGTGGTTTAACTACGCCCCATTTGCGACAGTAATTCGGGAAGAGCTACATCTGACGATCGCCCAATCGCGAACGATTAGTTTGTGCAACTTAGCATTGACGATTCCCGCGCGGATTATCATTGGCACGATCCTCGACAGATTGGGGCCGCGTGTGACATTTTCGGCAATCTTAATTTATGCAGCGTTGCCTTGCTGGGCATTTGCTGGCGCACAGAACTTTAGTCAGCTCGTCCTCAGCCGCCTAGCGATGGGGATCGTCGGCGCAGGCTTTGTGGTGGGGGTGCGGCTGGTTGGCGACTGGTTCGAGTCAGATGAAATCGGACTAGCACAGGGAATTTATGGGGGGTGGGGCAACTTTGGCTCGTTTGTGTCACAAGCATTTTTGCCGATAGTAGCACTGGCGACTGCTGCGAATGCTGGCTCTGAAAATTGGCGATTGGCGATCGCGTTATCTGGGTTGGTATCGCTGGGATTTGGGGTGTTGTTTTATCTAAATGTTCAAAATACACCACCAGGGAAAAGATATCAGCGTTCCGCTCGTAGTGGCGGGATGGAAGTAACTTCGCGGGCGAGTTTTTGGGTATTAACTTTGACGAATCTACCGCTATTTTTGGTACTCGGCTCGATCGCATGGCGGTTGCAGTTGGTAGGCTTCCTCACACCAAATACCATGCAACAAGTTTGGGTGTTTTTAGTGGGATTATTTTTGCTGCAAACTTACCATACATTTGAAATCAATCGGGAAGTTATCTCAGGTCAAATTATTTATCCAGCTAAAGATCGCGATTCCGCAGAGCGGACGCTTCGCGAACGAGTCGGGCAATTATTTATTCTCGAACTGGCTTATGCTGTCAGTTTTGGCTCGGAATTAGCAGTAGTTTCGATGCTGCCAGAATATTTTGAAGAAACATTTAATCTCAGTCGTCAACTTGCAAGCTTAGTAGCCGCGACTTATCCGCTGATGAACTTATTCGCCCGTCCAGTAGGTGGCTTAATATCTGACAAGATCGGTAGCCGAAAATGGGCACTGACATTGACAATCGGCGGGGTTGGACTAAGCTATCTGATGATGAGTAAAATTAACCCCAGTATGGGTTTACCCTGGGCAATTTTGCTGACGATGTTTTGTGCTTTCTTTGTGTGTGCAGGTGCAGGTGCAACCTTTGGGATCGCACCGCTCATCGAACGGCGGATGACGGGACAAATTGCTGGCAATATTAGTGCTTATGGCAGTGTGGGATCGGTACTATATGCGATGACTTACAGCTTATTGCCGCAAACTGTAGCGGGAAATAATGCTTTTTTCCAAATCATCGGGGTAACGGGGATTGTGGTTGCGTGCTTGTGTGCATTGCTACTGAAGGAGCCAAAAGTCACCAAGGGCGATGTCGAAAGTGCGATCGGCTCTCGCTAAGTTGGATTTGTCTTGGGCAGGGATCGATTTGCAGATCCAGACGATTGAAGGTTGAGCGGCATGTTCGGCGAAGTACATTAAGCTCGATGAAATCATCGTTAAGATAGTAGTGAAACTCGATTTGTTTTAGGCACGGTTTAATTCACCTAGATTATTCATCCCGATCCCATGACAGACAATTGGTTCGATCGATTCTTTCGCGACAAAGATGGCAATATTGTAATTGGGCAACTGCCAAATCCACCATTATTAGTATGGGCGATCGCGAGTGTCCTCCAGCTCATTTTCAAAACGGTTACGATACATACCGGATTAGATATCATCGCCTTAATTGCGATCGTCATTTGGGCTTTGGCGGAATTATTTCAGGGGGTTAATTACTTTCGGCGGTCGCTCGGTTTAATCGTGCTAATTGCGACGATCGCGTCCAGACTATCTTAAAATGCAATAACTCGATACACTTGTTCTTGAAACTATAATTGAGGGGATCGGATGAGTCAGACCGAACGGGAAAAAATGCTGGCAGGCGAGCTGTATTATTCGCTCGCCGATCCCGAGCTGCAAATGATGATGGCAGCCGCCCAAGAGCTACTATATTCGTTCGATCGTGCGCGTCCTGACGAGCAGGAAAAAAGAGCAGAAATTATTCGTCAGCTATTTGGATCGATCGGTAAAACTTTTACAATCAAGCCACCGTTTATGTGTGATTTTGGTTGTCATATTCACGCTGGCGAAAATCTTTATATCAACTATGATTGTGTCATTTTAGATTGCAACGAAGTGCGATTTGGCGATAATGTCATGCTCGCGCCCAAAGTCCAGATTTATACGGCATACCATCCCCTCGATCCCGAAATCAGAAGATCCGGTTTAGAGCTGGCGGCACCGATTACGATCGGCGATGATGTCTGGATTGGTGGCGGGGTAATTATTTGTCCGGGGGTGACTATCGGCGCGGGGACGACGATTGGGGCGGGAAGTGTCGTGACTAGAGATATTCCTGTTGGGGTTGTGGCGGTCGGTAATCCGTGTCGCGTCATTAAAACTCTTTAGAATTAATTAATAGTCGATCGTGGGCGGTACATCAAAATCATCATGCAAAGATTCAATCTCACCGTATTCAGGCAGTTTTGGGCGATCGCCAAATCATACTGGTCGAGCGAGGACAAGTGGCGGGCGCGGGGGTTATTACTGGCGGTCATCGTGTTGTCGCTGGGATATACCGGATTGAGCGTGTTGCTCAATAACAAGCGCGGCGTACTGATTTCGGCACTCTCGGCGCGGGATGAGGCGAGATTTTGGGAGACGATTTGGGTGTTTGCAGGGACGCTCGTTGTCTATGCGCCGCTGTTTGCTGGCTATGTGTACTTGCGCGACAGGCTGGGCGTTGAGTGGCGGAAGTGGTTGACGAATTCGTTTCTCGATCGCTATTTCCAAAATCGTGCCTTTTACAATCTCAACTATGCCGAAGCGAATATCGACAACCCCGATCAACGGATCGCCGAAGATGTCAAAAGCTTCACTCAGGAGTCGCTGACGCTGTTGCTCGCCCTCGTCGATTCATTACTAGCGATCGCGGCGTTTACGAGCGTCCTGTGGGGGATTTCGCCGCCGCTGGTGTTGTTTCTGACTGTGTATGCTTTGGTGGGGACTCTGACGACGATTGGGGTGTTCGGGAAACCTTTGATGCGACTGAGTTTCGAGCGGCTCAAGAAAGAGGCGGACTTCCGGTTTAGTTTGGTTCGCGTCCGCGAAAATGCCGAAGCGATCGCCTTTTATCAGGGGGAAGGCTACGAATCCAATCGGATTAAAGGCAGGTTTGAAGAAGTATTCGACAACTTTAAACGGTTGATTTTTTGGGAATTAAATCTCAATATTCTCACCAATGCTTACGAATTTATTCCCTTTATCTTACCTGCGATCGTCGTGGCTCCGGGCATCTTTGCTGGTGAGTTAGAAGTCGGTAAAGTCACTGAGGCGCAAGGAGCATTTATTCGGATCTTTTTCTCGCTCAATTTGATTGTGGCGCGGTTCCAATCTCTGACTACTTTTGGCGCAGGTGTCGAGCGTTTATACACCTTCATGCAATCTTTAGAAGGGATTACCGATGATGTCCAAGCTGAAGCTACCGTGCAACCGACGATCGAGACGGAAGTTATTTGTGCCACCGAGACACCAGTAGTCGAACGCTTAGAACTCGATCGGATGACTCTGCAAACTCCCAATCGCGAGCGTACTTTAATTACCGATTTATCGGTCAAATTATCGCCCGGTGAGGGTTTACTCGTCAGAGGGCCGAGTGGTTGCGGGAAGAGTTCTTTACTCCGCGCGATCGTTGGGTTGTGGGATGCGGGAACGGGTAAAATTATTCGCCCACCATTAGAGCAAATGTTATTTTTACCGCAACGCCCGTATATGGTACTGGGCACATTACGCGACCAAATGCTGTATCCCCATATGGATGCCCAAGTAGAAGATAGTTATCTGAGCAAGATTTTAGTACAGGTTAATTTACCCAATTTAGAACAGCAACATGGCGGATTTAATACCGAACAAAATTGGGCGCAAGTATTATCATTGGGCGAACAACAACGATTGATTTTTGCCCGATTGTTGATTAATAAACCGCGCTATGCAGTTTTAGATGAGGCGACGAGTGCGCTGGATACTCAGAATGAGAAGCAGTTATATCAGCAGCTTCGCGATTCGGGGATGACGTTTTTGAGTGTCGGTCATCGCGAAATTTTGAGCGATTATCACCAGTCAATTTTAGATCTGGCAACCGATCGATCTTGGGAGTTGACACTGAAGGATAAAAGCGGTACTTGAGACTAAGAAAGGTATTAGCTCTCGATCGAGCCAAATTAAATTTCTTATCCTTCAACCCGATCGATAATCTGTTTTCTACATTTAATATTTATTAAAATATAGATGGTGGGCAGTGCCCACCCTACAAATTTTTGTAGCATAAACTCGCCCTACAGATGGTGTAATGATAGTTGACGATCGCAAATTTTTAAGCATCATTTAGACATCGCGCGATCGCCTAGTAAATCTGGATATAAATTATTAAATTCTCCCTGTCGCAAATCATTAGGAGCGGGCATTTTATCGATCCGAAATAATTCAGCGATCGCGGCTGTTTCGGTATCGCGTTGGCTACTGGCAGCAGCTAATACCCGATCGGCTTTGACATAAAAAGCGATGAATTCCCGATCGTCTAAACTACCATCGATAATGACTTCATCCCACTCGGTAGCATGTCCGACATAACGGATTGGGAACTGATATTGGCTACTCCAAAATACGGGTACACCGCGAAATTTAGTCGGCTTGCCAGCCATATTAAAAGCGGCAACTCGTCCGTGCTGGGCGGCAATTCGCCAATGTTCGACGCGCATGGACTCTGAGGTGCGCCAATCGGGAAACCGGGCAATATCGCCAGCGGCATAGACATTTTCAGCCGCACATAGATATTCATTCACCGGGATACTGCGATCTTGGGGATTTAATTCAAGTCCGATGATAAAATCGGTAACTGGTCGGACGCCAATACCGACGACTATCATATCTGTGGCTAGGCGATCGCCATTGTCTAAAATTACAGTTTGGGCGGTACTTTCGCCTTCGATTTGAGTTACCTTGCGACCCATTTTAAAGGTGACGCCGTTCTCTTCATGCACTCGATAGAAAAGTTCGCCGATTTGGGTGCCTAAAGTTTGCTCGAAGGGTAAAGCATCGGGCGAAACTACGGTGACTTTAATTCCTTTTTGGGTGAGTCCGGCAGCGACTTCCATGCCGATAAAACTCGAACCGATAACTACGGCTTGTTTGGCATGTGCGGCAGCGGCTAAGATCCGATCGCTGTCGGCAAAACTTCGCATTGTGAAGATATTGGGGAAAGCACCACCAGGGACTGCTAGATGATGCGGTTGGGTACCAGTGGCAATTAGCAACGAGTCATAGGTGAGAGTTTCATCATTAGCTAGGACGATCGTTTTGGTGTCGATATCTACATTCTTTACCGGACAATTGAGTCGTAATTCAATACTGTGCTGCTGATAAAAATTAGCCGATCGCATTAAGATTTGGTCGGCTTTAAGCTTACCTGTAAAATAGTTTTTACTCAGCGTCGTGCGATCGTAAGGCAGCTTATCATCGCGGGTAATCATCACGATCCGCCCTTGATAACCAGCGACGCGCAGGGTTTCGGCGGCATGGGTGCCAGCGGCTCCGGCTCCGAGGATGACAAAGGTGCGGCTGTCGATATCTGGATCGTATTGTGCCATAGCCGGCACGCGATGACCGGGTGCGGATTCGGGAATCGTCACCAGTACGTTGTCGCCGTCGATGCGGACGACATATCGATCGAGCGAATCGAGTCCCGGAGGCTGCTCTAGGTCGCCTGTGGTGATGTCAAAATAGGCATTGTGCCACGGACAGACGATACAATCGCCGTGGAGGATGCCTTGCTCTAAAGGTGCTTTGTTATGGGTACAATAAGCCCCAAGCGCATACACGCGATCGTCGCGCCGAATCAGCAGAATATCGGTGTCGCCGACAGTTACTTGACGTTTTTGGCCATCTTGCAAGTCATGAAATCGAGCGACAACCGCTTCTGTTTGAGACATAAATAATAAGTAATACCAATTTAAATTTGGTAGATGACTGATGATTAACTCCTCCCCTTTATAAGGGGAGGCTGGGTGGGGTAAAGATCTGTGGTGCTAACTATTTAAATTGGTATAACTTTATTAAAATTAACCTTAACGACGACCGACTTCGCGACTTAATTGAACGTAGGTGTTATAACCCCGGCGCTCCAATCTTCGAGACGCTTGCACGGCTTGGCGACGATTGGCATAAGAATTTTCTAAAATCCACGCTCGATTGCCCCGACCGCGATAGTAGACATTGAACTGGCGATCGTTGCGGCGATACTGCGCGAGGGTAAGCGTAGAGTCACCATGACTATCGAGTCTCTGAGTGGCTGCATTTGCCGGAAATGGCATCGCAGTCGCTGCAAATCCAGTGCAAACTAATGAGAGTAAAATCAGCTTGTTCATAAGATAATTATTGAGCTAAAAAAATTGAATCGAATCGCGGATATGAAGGTGATTTCGCTCATCCTTCGACTGACTCTTATCTTCAGAATAATCACTTATCCCAATAAATTTATCCGCCTAAAGGCAGAACATTAATCGTGACGATTGTCACGCCAAATCCCAGTTGCGATGGCATTGGCTCCATCGATGAGCATGGCTGTCACTGGAGTCAACGGTTTGAAGGTACGCGCCGCCTTAACTGCTCGATCGAGAATTTCCAGGCAATCGATGCCCGTAACTCAGGACGATCCCGATCTGCTGTTTTTGCGAAGAGGGGTTTAATTGCGTCATAAGCCGCAAACCCAGCGGCAACAAGTCCAGAAGTTGCTGTTGTCTTGAGTAGATCGCGTCTGCTGATGTCCATAAATGTCTTCGATCGGCAAGGTAGCTGCGGTGTGTCACCTGCACTGGTATCTCGGTCTGACCGTCGGCAACTGCTAAATTCTAACAAGGTCATCGGCACAGCACATCTGTCTAATGAAGTATTACGGCTCGGCTATTGATAGTCTGAGGTAACAGGTAGCTAGGGATCGAGGAGTAGAACTAGAGCAGATGTAATCTTCAGTTCGATAGAGAGAATAAAAAAACTTTAGTTTTAGAATGAGCGAATAAATACTAAATTCAAGACAAAGATATGGCATCAGCACGAAAAAATGCCGTGGGTGTGTTTCCCGCACGCGATCGAGTCGAGTCAGCAATGAGCCAACTGCAAGCTAGTGGCTTCGCGATGAATAATGTCTCTGTGGTCGATCCTCATGCCAATACAGCCGATAAGACTGTGGGCAATCTCACCGAGCCAGTGGTGGAATCTCCAGCCGATGCCGAGCGCGATCGACCGCTCGATCGAATTCAGCATAGTGCCGCTGGTGCTAGTGCGATCGGTGGTGCTGCTGGAGGGGTAGTTGCGGGACTGACAACTTTAGCATTTCCAGCTTTTGCTGGGGCGGTAGTACTGGTAGGAATGGCTGCTGGCGCTTTTTACGGCGCTGTCTCGGGGGGATTACTCAGCAATGAGATCGGGATTACGCTGCCAGAAGAGCAAGCAAAACACTATAGCGAGCTGTTGGAGCAGGGTAATTATCTAGTCGTCCTCAAAGGTACCGAAATCGATATCGATCGGGCAGAGTCGATTCTCAAAGCTGCCGATGTCGGTGAGTGGACGGTGTTCGATCGCCACCAAGCAATTTAGGGGATAGGGAGTAGGGGATAGAGGATCGGGGATCGGGTATTGAAAAAGATTGTATTTCTACTTTTATAGGAGATCGACGATCGTCGATCGGCTCCAGATCTAAATATGATGCGAGCGGCTAAAATCGCGACCGATCGCCACACGCAAGCTCTGCGAGTACCGATCCCCGTTTTGCCCCAAAATTTGAGATTAGATTATTAGCTATTTATCTGCATGATTAATATATCTAATCATTAATTGAATTTAGATAATCTATATCGTTTAAAAGCCACTCACAGCGATGGGAAAAATTATATACATACAGCTCAAACAGCGCATCGATTAAAGATTGTATAGCTTTACCACACAGATAATGTCAAGCTATAGGATTCGGCTTTAGCATGAATATAGTCAAAAGACATAGACAGAAAAAAGATTGTTTACACAGAAGGATACAGAAGATGTCGATCAAGTTCTGTTGTAATAGAAAGCATCGACCAAAAATTGGAGTAATTCGCGTAATGATGCAAACAATCGAAAAAATGCACACTTTCGATCGCGCGCAACGAGTGAAATTTGCAGGTGGAGAAGGGATTGTGAGAAGCTTCAAATTTGAAGCCCAACATTGGACGTATTTAGTCGAGATGCCGCTGGGTCAAGAACCTCAGTTTGGGAGAGTCGGAGCAGAAACGATGGTGTTACTCAGTGAGACAGAATTGCGTGCAGCATGATTCAAAATCGCCACAATTGACGGGACTTGTCGTGGCAATCGCGATCGTCTTCCTGTGGCTTGGTAGTCTAGGATGTGCATTTTCGCTAGATGTCAGTAAACTCCTGCCATTAGGCATCGTGCCAGTAATACTCGGCAGAACGTTTATCCAAACCGGATTATTTATCGTCGCTCACGATGCCATTCATGGCTCGGTACTACCCGGACATCGCCGCGTCAACTACTGGTTCGGTCGAGTTGCATTGGCATTGTACGCACTATTACCATATCAAAAACTGGCAGATCACCACTGGCAACATCATCTGCAACCCGCTCGTTCTGGCGATCCTGACTTTCATGATGGCGTTCGCGTCAGCCTGGGTGCTTGGTATGTGATGTTCATGCAGGAGTACTTAGATTTCCGGCAGAAAGTCGTCCTGTTTTTTGGGATGAAAGTTATCTTTTTTAGCTTGTATTTGGGCTTGCATGTGCCCATTCCCAACTTATTTTTATTTTGGGTATTGCCGATCGTCCTGAGTTCGATGCAACTGTTCTTCTTTGGCACATACCTACCGCATCGAGCGGCTGATAAAGCGGTAGCGCCGAGTCCGCACCTCAAGTCACACAATGCGGTGAGTAGCAATTATCCGATCGTCTTGTCGTTCTTGACTTGTTATCACTTCGGCTACCACTGGGAGCATCACGAGTACCCTTCATTACCCTGGTATCGGCTGCCGTCAGTACGTCAAGGCTGCAAGTCGTTACCGCTAGATCGCCAGTCTCTGGATCATTATTAACCCGAACTCGCGTTAATTACTAAAATTGTCTTAAAAAGGCGCTCTACTTGGGCAAAATCTAAGTAGAGCGCCTTTTCACTATCCACTAGTAAATTCGTTTTAAGGCAAGATGTGAGGTTATCATTGATTAGTATGGGTTAAGCGATCGATAGTATTTTTGATAAAAATTTACACAAAGATCGTGTCACAATAGACACAAGCGACAGATAGTTTTAAGAAGAAAAGGTGAAATACAATGGTAGTACTAGCTGAGAAGATCCAAAAACGCCTGACGATGCAGGTTGAGGAGATTGCTGCCGATACGACGGTAATTCGATCGCTCGACTGGGATCGCGATCGGTTTGATATTGAGTTTGCCCTAGAAAATGGGACTACTTATAACTCCTTCTTGATTCGGGGCGAAAAAGTCGCGCTAGTAGATACCTCTCACGCTAAATTTCGCCAGCATTATCTAGATACATTGTTGGGACTCATCGATCCTGCGGATATCGATTACTTAGTCATCAG
>NZ_JANLWO010000255.1:0-5485 GCF_031364565.1 Chamaesiphon sp. OTE_20_metabat_361 | reverse complement strand
GTAAGGTCTACCTTCAATCCAAACATGCAAAAGAGCTAAAACCATGTGTATGAATGGTTTTAGCTCTTTAAAAAGATTTTATTTTCGATAAATTACAATCGCTCACGCCCAAAGTTGTCGATCTTCAAACGGCACAAATTTGCTGGGGGTAGCAAGAATACACACTCGTTTCAGGCATTCTAATGTGTGAAAGCGAGCGGCTCGCAAATTTACCTACTCCCTTCCTGGGATAAGATTATCAGTAACAAATCGTTGCTATACAAGCTTTTGAGCTGCTGAATCCCTATACTCTTGTGCCGGAAAGGGAGTAAATCGAGATTAATTACTGTCAGTAGTAGCAGATTGCTCGTGACTCAAACAGTAATAAATCCCCCGCTGCTGCGTTAACTCCTCATGAGTCCCCACCTCCGCCACAATCCCTTTATCCATCACCAAAATCCGATCCGCATTTTGGACAGTCCTTAACCTATGCGTAATACAAAAAATCGTAATCCCCCGAAAATTCTGCACCAGATTATTACAAACCTGCCGCTCCGTATCGTAATCCAAAGCACTCGTCGCCTCATCCAAAATCAACAGACGCGGACGTTGCAGGATAGTCCGCGCAATCGCCAACCGTTGCTTCTGTCCCCCAGATAAATTAGAACCTCTTTCCCCCACCCGCGTGTTATACCCATTGGGCAAACTCATAATAAAGTCATGCGCCACCGCAATCTTCGCCGCATTAATAATCTCCTCCGTCGTCGCATCGGGATAATTAATCGCGATATTATCCTGCACCGTCCCTTCAAATAACAGCGGATCTTGCGAAACGATCCCAATCTGCTCCCGCAGGGAATACAACTCTACCTTAGCAATATCGTAATTATCGATCGTAATCCGCCCCTGGCTCGGATCGTAAAGTCGAGGCAACATCTTCATCAGCGTACTCTTACCCGAACCACTCTGTCCGACAATCCCCACAAACGAACCCGCTTCAAAGGTTAAATTAATCCGATTCAACTGCGGACGACCGTGACTGGTAAATTGGAAAGTCAGGTCTTCATAAACCACTTTGCCTTGAATGATTGGCATCGGAATATTGAACCGATTCTCCTCTTCTACTTCCAACGGCGAATCGACAATATCGCTCAACCGTTCGATCGACAAAGCAGTCTCTTGGAAGTTTTGCCAAATCGTCAATAGGCGCAACAATGGCCCAGTTACATACCCGGCGATAATCCGAAAGGCGATTAACTGTCCCAACGTCAACTTGCTATCGAGAACTAAAGAAGCTCCCACCCACAGTACCAGAATGCTCGAAACTTGGTTTAAGAAATTACTACTCGAACCCGCGAGAGTATAAGTAATAATACTATTAAAACTCGCTGCTACATACCGATCGTAGAAACTCTGCCACTGATTGCGACTCCGCCGCTCCATACTCTGAGCTTTGACTGTATAAATCCCACTGAGAGCTTCAACTAGATAAGATTGGTTCTGAGCGTTACATTCAGCCTTCACCCGCAGTTGACGACGCACGATCGGCGAGACGATAAAGCTCAAGATCACGAATAATGGCAACGTAGACAGGGCTACAGCAGTCAGGAAGGGACTGTAAAGCAACATTACGCCGATATACATCACTGAGAACACCGCGTCTAGAATCGTCGTTAAGGCGGTGCTGGTAAAGAATTGGCGGATCTTATCGATCTCCACAATCCGGGTAGAAAGTTCCCCAACGGCTCGCCTGTCGAAGTAACTCAAGGGCAAATGGAACAGATGGTCGATGATTTTAGCAGCTAGATTTAAGTCGATGCGATTGGTAGCATTAGCAAACGCGATCGTCCGAATACTGGTAAGGATATTCTCAAATAAGGCAACGACAATCAGTAAGATTCCGAAGATTGCTAGCGTTGGCGCACTATTTTGTCCCAAGACTCGATCGATGATCACCTGGACTAACAGCGGATTAGCCAAGCCCAACAGTTGAACGAAGAAGGACGCAATTAAGACTTCCACCAGAACTTTAGATTCGGGCTTGAGGTAAGGAATAAACCAAGCCAAGTCAAATTTCTGACGTTGGACATTCTTAGTCTCAAGTAAAAGTAAAACCTGAATCGAACGTTGCGGATCTACACCCCCACTCCCCAACTCCCCAACTCCCCCACTCCCCACCAGGGAAATAAATCGCTCGATTTTAATCCTCTCCACCCCAGCTTGAGGAGTGCCCAGCACGATTTCTCGATCGTTAACTTGATAAACAACCGCAAAACTATCTTCCCAGGCAATTATCGCAGGATTCTTAATCCGACAGATCTGGTTGGCGGGAATATCCATCATTCGTCCCATCAAACCCAAGACTTCCGCAATCGCCGCACACAGTTGGAGAGTAGCCCGATTATTGCGTTCGAGCTGCATATCGACGATCCGTTGGACGGTTTCACGGCGATATTTAATCCCTAAATACAAACTAACCATCTGGAAACAAGCAAGGATACCTTCCCTCACCCCTTCGCCCAAGACAGCGGGAAATTTACCATCGCTATAGGTAATCGCAATTTGACTGGGTGGAGTGGCAAATTCGCTGTTAGTGACTTGGAAATCTAATTCAGGAGCGTAATCGACAAAGATGGCGGAGACGGCTGAAGTTTCCGACCATTTATCGTCGAAGGCATCCGTGACGTTGAGAAGGTGGGCACTGAGTCCGATTAACCTGGCTGGTAAAACAATCGGAGCTGGGCAATCTAGATGAATGGGGGTACCAAACTCTGGGGCTGGGACTAAACTATCGAACCAGAATCGCTCGGTGGCAAGAGAGTTGGGTAACGAGCGAGCGTGGACGGCATCTTGCCAAACGCGCTCGGTTAATTGAGCTAACGCTTTACCTTTGGGTAGGGCTAAGTTTTGGTGCTGGAAGTAGTGGGTAATTAAATCGAAGACTTCCGCTCGATGGGGAGTGTCGAAAACCTCAGTAAGATCGGGATGTCGATCGAGCAAATCGTGGAAGTCACCAGCAGGTAGGACGAAGCAGACGGTTTCTTCGGAGGCGAGGGCAGTCTCACAGGGAATGTTGCGAAGGAGACTGATACCGCCTAAGAGGGTGCCTGGTTCTAATACTTGGAGCGAGACTGGTTTACTGGTACTGGGTTCGACCCCAACTAGGCGGACTTTACCAGAGTAGATAACTAATAGGTGGTTTGGTAATTGGCTATTAATCAGGATTTTTTGACCCATCCGAAACCGGAGTGGTTTCATTTTACCAACCCAATATTGTAAGTCGTCTGGTGATAACCTGTCGAATGGGGCGATATGTTCGAGGAAGGTTTGAATGTCGGTGGGGGTTAGGGTTTGTTGGGGTCGTTCGAGCATGGGTAGATGGGTAGATGGGGGAAAGGGTAAAGGGTAAAGGGTAAAGGGGGCAATTAATGCCTCCTTAGTTCTTGTCTGCGAAAGCTAGTACTGGCTGTTGTGAAGCTGGTGGCGTAGAAAGTAATTTTTGGACTTCTTCGTAGATCCACTGGTTGAATAGTTCCTCCGTGAGGTACTGGCGCATCTCCTCGTCGAGTTGGGCAGGGATAATGGTTTCGAGTTGCAGAACTACCCACCATTCACCGATTTGGAGGGGTGGGAGGACTTCTAATGGTTGAAGGGTAATGAGTGCATTAGCGAGAATGGGGTCGAGTTTACCCAGTTCGACGGGGCCGCTAATGCCTTTGGTTTTGGCTTCGATGCCCTCAGAGTAGTGGGGTGCGAGTTCGACAAAGGAGGCTTCTTCGGATACCAATCGGAAGTAGATTTCTTCAGCAACGTCGATTTCTTTAACCCGAATCATCGAAAATACCACTCGATCGATCTGGGATTTACGCTGGCAAAAGTGTGACTCTACTTGGGTTTCCCATTTGTCGATCTTAAATTTTCGCAGTTGCAATTCACGATCGATTAACTCTTTTAGATCGTCACGTCCCAACTGCTGTTGTTGGAGCCAAGCGTCTAAATCCTGTTCATTACCCAGTTGCTGTTGTTGGCAAAACCGTTGCCGCGCATCTTGATGTTCTGTTTCAGTAATCTCGTAATCCTTAATTGCTGCCTCGATTATCATCTCCTTGGCAAGTTGGGGCACTAACCGATATTTACTAATCAAAGGTAGGAGTTGTTCGGCGGTTAGAGATGTATCCCCGATTTGCAAGACAGCAGACATAGATCGTTTCCTAAATAATTGAGATTGAGTCGGATGGAATTAGCGGAGATTTTTGACTCCATCAGATTGCTTGGCAAACATATCAGTAAACAGACTCATGACTGTCCGATCGCGTAGTTTGATATTGGCTTTAACTGACATCCCTGGTTTAAGCTGGATGTCCGTTCCCTTCACAGTTAAAGTCTGTTGAGAGAGCCTAATTTTGGCTGGGAACCGGGCGTAAGGATAAATTTGGTCTGGGGGGAGGGCATCGGAACCGATCCATTCGATCGTCCCTTTAACGTCGCCAAATTCGCTAAAGTTAAAGGTATCGATGCGGACATCTACCTGTTGACCGATTTTGACGAAGCCGATATCTTTATTAGTAATGTAGACTTTAGCGATCGCGTCTTTACTGGGAATAATCTGGACGAGAGGCTCTGGGGAGTTACTGTTGACTACGCCCTCTGGGTAAACTTTGAGTTCAAATACTTCGCCTGCAACTGGGGCGTGGATTTCTTGATATTTGAGACTTTGTTTGGCTTGGGCGATTTGGTTGGTAATTTCGGTAATTTTCTTCTCGTTTTCGACGATCGATTTATTGAGTTGAGAGTCGATTTCGGCAATGCGTTTGTCGTTTTCAGCCAGTCGGGAATACAAGTCTTTGCGGTTGACGGCTTTGTTATTATCTAATTTTGAGGTGCTTTGACTGGCACTAAGCTGGAGTCTGGCATGTTCTTCGTCCAGTTGGGCGATCTCGGACTGGCGTTGTTTGAGCGTCTGCTGTTGTTCTTGAATGCGTTGCTGTTGGCGTTGGTTGTCGGCTTTACTAGTCGAAATCAGTCGCGTCTGTTCGAGTTGGAGGCGGCTTTGTTCTTGGAGCTGTTGCTCTAGTTCGCTCGCACGGGTGACTACTTCTTGTTCTTGGCGATCGATCTGAGTTCTGGCGATGGCTCCAGCAGCTCCAGCGGGACGCAAGTCGGTGAGGATCTGTTGGTTGATGGCTAATGTTTTTTGACTGGCACTAATTTTGGCTTGATTTTGGGATAATTGTCGATCGATCTGACTTAGAGCAGTGGCTAAACTATCGCGCCCGCTGGCGATTTCGCTGTTGATGCTGGTAATATTCGAGCCAATTCCGGCTTGTTGGTTGACTAATCCCTGACGGCGGACGCGGTTTTCACTCAGTTGCTTTTGAACTTGCCCGATTTCAGATTTACCTGCTGATAGTCGGGTGTTGAGTTCGTTAACGCTCGATGCCAACCGTCTTTGCTGTTCGGGAGTAAGACTCGCGCTACCCGTACCGCTCATTTCGGCACGGTAGAG
>NZ_JANLWO010000245.1:0-5191 GCF_031364565.1 Chamaesiphon sp. OTE_20_metabat_361 | reverse complement strand
TCAATCCGAACTCAAGAAGTTGCAACCCGCTCAAATTGAAGCGGCAATGAAAGCCAATCGCATTACAGGCGATCCGCAAACTTTTAAGGCAACACAAGAGCAAAATGCCGCCACCCAAGAAAAAAATCTCACGCTGCAATCTACACTCAGTAGTAACGAGCGAAGATTGACTTTAATCAAAAGCGCCGTGAAGTGGGCGTTGGGTGCCTTAGTTACAGGTGTTTTATTCATGCGGATTTGGGCGGGAACCGACTGGGCACGATAATCGAGTATGTTTACTGCTGCGATGTCCGCGCGCGCGGAGATGTTAGTTAAATTTAAAATCGAAAAAGGCGATCGAATTTTATTCGATCGCCTCTTTTTTGTAGTGGGGGTGGCGAGACTTGAACTCGCACATCCATTACGGATAACAGATTTTAAGTCTGTCGCGTCTACCATTCCACCACACCCCCAGGTGTATTCATCCTATCGATAACTAGATCGGATAAATGTGTCACAGATAGACAATATATCACGAACGCACAGTCAATGCAAGCTAATAGAGACATTAAAATTGAGTCATCAAGCGGCACGATTCACGGCTAAAATGAGATACTTAAGCACAAATCGCTGCTAATTGTGCGCTCAAAAATTCTCGGTGTCGTCTACTCCATCTAGAGAGGTATTGCTATGTCTAATCCGATCGAACTTGAAGGAAGGAGCTTTATTCCGGCTAGTGAGTTAGATATTCCGGAGTGGGGGTGCGTGGTAAGCGATCGAAACCAACCCACGCTGACGCTCAAAGATGACGATTTATTCCTGATTACCGACACACTGGGCAATATTTCTGGCAGCTCTGGCGATGAAACGATCGCCAGTCTGGGCTTATTTTGTCGGGATACCCGGTTTTTGAGTCGGCTGGAATTGCAGATCGCTGGCCGATCGCCGATTTTGCTCACTTGCAATGCCGATCGGGGGTTTGCCTTATCGGCTTTGTGTACCAACCCCGGTATTCCGAATATCAAGGCAGAAACGCTCAGTATTCAGCGAGAACTGGTGCTAAATGGCAGTCTATTTGAAGAACTAACCATTCACAATTATAATACTACGTCCGTCAGTTTTGAATTGAGCTTAAGCTTTGATGCCGATTTTTCAGACTTATTTGAAATACGGGGCTTCAATCGCAAACAAAACGGTCAGTTGCTGCGCCGCGTCCGCACGGGCAAAGCCGAGGCACCTGTTACCGAGCTAACTCTCGCCTATCAAGGCTTAGATGGGGCGATTTTGGAATCGCATCTACAATTTGCACACCGCTTGCCCGATTATCTCAAGGGCTACACGGCGATCTGGCAAATCGAACTGGAATCCCATGCCAGTTGTCAGATCGGCTATCGGCTGGAAATGTTGATGAATAATCGCCCGGTGTCGCGGGTGAAAAGTCCGATGGCGCTGTTCCAAGCCAAAGCCGCTGAGACGATGGAAGAGGATAACTGGCGATCGCAGATTACCCAAATTCGGACGGATAATCCCGAACTCGATCGAGCGATCGAACGTGCGGAACAGGACATCTATCTGTTGCGCCAGACGTTCGATTTAGCCAGTCACAATACCGACAAGTCTCCGACTAAGGGGACGATTCTCTCGGCGGGCGTACCGTGGTTTTGTACGTTGTTCGGTCGCGATTCGATTATCGCCGCCAGTCAAATACTGATCTTAGATCCGACGATCGCCCGCGAAACCCTCATGGTACTGGCGCAGTATCAGGGTAAAGTCGATGATGAATGGCGCGAAGAACAGCCAGGGAAAATTCTGCATGAATTGAGAATGGGGGAAATGGCCCGGTGCCATGAGATTCCCCATACGCCCTACTATGGGACGGTAGACGCCACGCCACTGTGGTTGATGCTGTATGCGGAATATTATGCCTGGACGCACGACGCTGATACTTTAGAGCGATTGTGGGGGAATGCGCTCGCGGCGATGGAATGGATCGATCGGATGTGTGCCGATACTGGTTATCTGGCTTATTTCCGCACCTCGGCGCGGGGATTAGTCAATCAGGGCTGGAAAGATTCTGGCGACTGTATCGTCGATCGGCATGGCAAAATTGCCGTCGGATCGATTACGCTGTGCGAAGTACAGGCTTACGTCTATGCTGCCAAAGTGCGGATGAGCGAACTGGCGCGAATTCGCCAAGAAAACGACTTAGCAACGCGCTGGCAACAAGAGGCTCAAAGTCTCAAACAACGGTTCAATCACGATTTCTGGGTAGCCGATCGAGATTTTCTGGCGCTGGCGATCGATGGTGCTGGCAAACAAGTCGATGGGATTAGTTCTAATCCCGGACAATGCCTCCAGCACGGGCTATTATACCCAGAGAAAGCCAAAAGTGTTGCCGAACGGCTCCACGCGCCAGATATGTTCAATGGGTGGGGAATTCGCACCCTCAGCAGTCAGTCACCAGCTTACAATCCGATCGGCTATCATACCGGATCGGTCTGGCCGCACGATAATAGCTTGATTACCATGGGCTTACGATCGGTTGGTGCCGTCGATCAAGCTTTAGAAGTCGCCCAAGGGATTCTGGACATGACGGTGCAGCAACCTTACCACCGTCCGCCCGAACTCTTCTGCGGTTACGAACGGATCGCTGGGCAAAGTCCGATTCAGTATCCAGTGGCTTGTTCTCCCCAAGCATGGGCAACGGGTACCATCTTTCAACTCCTCCAGATGATGGTCAATTTAGTCCCCGACGCGCCGAGTAATTATCTGCGCATTCTCGACCCAGCACTACCTGCGAGCATTCATCGACTCTCGTTCAAAAACTTGCGGGTCGGCGCAACGCTCATCGATCTCGAATTTACCCACCGCGCTGCCGAAAGTGAAGGCTCGCGATCGACTACCTCCTGTCGAGTCCTCAAAAAACGCGGTAATCTGCGCGTGACGATCGAAGCATAGCTATACCCTTGGGAGCTGCCGCGACTGGCAAGCGACAGCTTCCAAATATCTAAATAATTAAGAGCGATTCAGACCAACTTGTGGGTACTTTAAAAATAACGGGGTCGATTGTCGCGATTTAGTTGCTTGACATCATGCCAGCAGCGATCGCCAGCGCCGCCCAATCCAACACAACATCACTAAGTAATAGCACAACGCGTGAATAAAAGCGGTAGAATTAGAACTGAATAGCCAAACCCCTTCATTGTCCGGTAACTCAAGCAATTTTCTGCGTTATTGCATCAAAATTGGAGTTTGAGCTAGTCGGATTTTTGGAAAATGATGGCAGCGCGATGTCCCCCTGCGGCAGCGGTGCTAACAAGAAATAAGTGTCAAGAGCAATGTTCAACTGGTGAGGCTCAATGAGCTACTGCGTAAACCCTGACTGCCCCCAACCTAAAAATCCGATCGATGCTTTCCTGTGCCAAGCCTGTGGCGCACGATTGCTCGTCCGCAATCGCTATCGAGTTACAAAGTCACTCGGTCAAGGGGGATTTGGCGCGACTTTTGTAGCGATCGATGTATCACTTCCTGGCGAACCAATTTGTGTCATCAAGCAACTCAGACCGAGCAATAACCACGAAAAGTTTCTGCGGATGGCGCGGGAACTATTCGAGCGGGAAGCCAGAACCCTCGGTAAAATCGGCAACCATCCTCAGATTCCCCGCCTGTTAGACTTTTTTGAAGAGCGACGGAACTTTTATCTCGTCCAGGAATATGTCAGCGGACATACCATCCATCAAGAAGTCAAACAGATGGGACTGTTCAAAGAAGAGAAAATCCGCGACTTCTTGATCGAAATTCTCCCCGTAATTACTTACATTCACTCCCAACAAGTAATTCACCGCGATATCAAACCTGCCAATATTTTACGCCGCGATCAAGATGGCAAACTCGTCCTCATTGACTTTGGCGCTGTCAAAAATTATGTCGCGCAAATAGAACCTCAAGAAGGAGTCGAGCAAGGTTCCAACACCCAGTTTGCCGTCGGTACCTCTGGCTACGCACCGCCCGAACAGTTGGCAATGCGACCGATCTTTTCTAGTGACATCTATGCGCTGGGGGTAACTTGCGTGTACCTGATGACAGGCAAATCGCCCAAAGACATCGAGTACAATCCCGCCACTGGCGAAATGATGTGGCAAAAACACGTCCAATTGGGCAAACACATGACTCAAGTCTTGGGCAAAATGCTGGAGGTTTCGGTACGCTATCGCTATCAGTCAGTTGAAGAAGTTCAACAAGCACTCGCCGCCACTACGGTCGCGGTCGATAAACGCAGCAATAATGCCGCCGCTGCGTCACATAACAGTCCGAGCAACCCTTTCCCCTTTCCCAAAGCTGCTCCTCCAGGTTTACCAGGCAGAGCCAACCCGCCAGTCCCAACGCCTACCTCAACCGCTTCGCAGCGGATGGCAGATGCGATCAAGCAACAGCGCGAACAACGCGACCCGACCAACATCAAAAATGGCAGCGAACCCAGCCGATTTGGTGCCGATATTAAGACCGGATTGGGCGGAATGCCCGTCATTCAAACACCACGCCGCCCCCAACACAAATTAGACGCTCAGAGTGTACTAGCAGCATTCCGACGCGGACAGCGCACCTTTAGCGAGATGGATATCAGTAGCTTGGATCTGTCCAAGGCGCATCTACCGGGAATTACCCTCAGTAGTGCCAATTGTGCCTATATCAATCTCCAAGGCGCAAATCTGTCCGCAGGTAAATTTGATAAGGCAGATCTCAGCGGCGCAGTCCTCAAGGATACCGTCCTCAGTCGCGGCTATTTTAGCTACGCCAATCTGCAAAATGCCGATTTACGCGGTGCCGATTTGAGCGATGCCTATCTCAATTATGCCAATCTGCACGGCGCCAACCTCTGTGGTGCCAATCTTAAAGGTGTCAAAGTCACTGAAGATCAGCTAAATCAAGCTAAAACCAATTTTATGACCGTTTTCCCCAATGGTAAGCGCGGCGGATTTTGGTAAGTTAAATTAGCAAGAAACTCTGTTAGGTGTGTTGGGTTTCATTCTTCAACCCAACCTACAGATCCTTGCTTAAACAAGCGATTTACGGCGTTGCTGGATTAAGGTATGATTAACAGCGATCGAGAGTAGAAATCAGCAGCCAGTAGAGGAGGTAGAATGATGGAATGTCCTGTGCTTGGGTCGGTTGCATGGACGGGGAACCCGTCCGCACCGACTCCGCAATGTAA
>NZ_JANLWO010000219.1:0-3248 GCF_031364565.1 Chamaesiphon sp. OTE_20_metabat_361 | reverse complement strand
GTCGGCTGCCGATAATAAAGTTGTTAATCTAAACTAAGATTGTAGACGTTTTTGGGGACACTCGCTCGATTGGAGTGTTCCCAAATAGAGTGAAAACCGAAACGGTATAGTAACGGTAGTGCGCGAAGGCTTTATTTGCTTCTGCCATCCGGTGAGTTTCCTCACGCTTGCGGATCGCACTTCCGGTTTCGTTAGCTGCATCCATTAGCTCGTTAGCCAATTTACCAGCCATCGATTTGCCCGCACGCGAGCGCGAGTAATTAATCAACCAGCGCATGGCGAGTGCCGTACCGCGCTCGGCTTTAACTTCCATCGGGACTTGATAGGTAGCACCACCAACCCGACGACCTTTGACTTCCACGAGGGGAGTAGCATTTTTGACTGCTTTTTCAAAGGTTTCGAGCGGATCGTTACCAGTCCGCTCTTCAATAGTTTTCATCGCTTCGTAAATAATCCGATAAGCGACTGATTTTTTACCGCTATACATAATGCGGCGCACCATCATGTTCACAAGACGGCTGTTGTAAACAGCATCCGGTGGCACTGGGCGTTTGACGACTTTGGTTCTGCGGGACATACGAAAATTGAATTGGTGATTGGTTTAGGTACTGACGTTGTTACAACCTCTGGATCGGAGCATCTGTGGCTCGCCTTCGGTCACTTACTTATTTGCATTGAGGATTAATCTAGGAATCTTCAGTGATGGCTTTGCGATCGTCTAACGACGGTCTTTTAGCCATTTGCAACGAAACCGGAAACTACCAATTTATCTCTATTTCAGCAATTATTTATAGTTGCCGCTCGAATGTCCATTGCTGGCACTCAAGGCAATTACAGGCAAAAATACCCTCAGCATGGGATTGTTTGCAGTCTTGCTAGCTGCGATCGGTCTGTGAGCTTCTACACATATAGACAACGCACTCGAACGATATCGAGAGATCGCCACCTAAAATTAAGAAACTTACTTAGCAGCTTTGGGTCGCTTGGTTCCATACTTGGAACGACCTTGCTTGCGATCTTTCACCCCAGCGGTATCGAGCGTACCGCGAATGATGTGATATCTGACCCCAGGTAAATCTTTGACCCGACCGCCGCGAATCATCACGACCGAGTGTTCCTGAAGGTTGTGACCGATACCAGGAATGTAGGCAGTGACTTCAAAACCAGAAGTGAGCCGCACCCGCGCTACTTTACGGAGAGCTGAGTTAGGCTTTTTGGGTGTAGTCGTATAAACGCGAGTACAAACACCGCGACGCTGAGGGCATTCCTTCAGTGCGGGTGACTTAGTTTTGACTTTGTAGTCTTCGCGGGCTTTGCGAATGAGCTGTTGGATGGTTGGCATGTTTTACAAAATTTTGACAGTCGCCGAATGGTTCCAACTGTTGACAAATTACCATTCTATGACTATTTGTTTGCGTGTGTCAATCAAAAAAGTAAGATATCGATATGGAAATGCCTACGATTGTGTCTTGACGCGCTCGACCTTGAGGGAACCTCCAGAACGCGCGTCGCAAATATCCTTAACCCGAATCCACAGTAGTTAACTCAGTCAGTGATTTTATCGCCCTGCGCTCAATACTTGTTCGGCTGTCAGTTTTAAATCTGGAAAGGTTGCAGAGACGATCGATTCATTTCCCCGAAGCTGCTGAATTTCATACTCTCCATTCACCAGTGTACAGATAGACAGAGTAGGTTGTTTGGGTTTACCAATATGTCGAGTACCACCTAAGCCAGCATAGTCAGCAATCCAATATTCAGGAATACCCAAAACTGCATAGTCTTCAACCTTACGGGAATAATCATTTTGCCAATTGCTACTTACCACTTCCGCCACAAATTTAATCGAACTGCCTAAAGTCAGAATCGATTGCTCAGACCAGTATATTTCTTGCGTAAGTCGATCTCTGTCTATTACGGCTACATCCGGTCTAAATGCCGTCATGCCAATATTGTCAGGGCGTAATATGCCTCGTTGAAGGACGAACCAAGGTAAGCTTGCTGCATCGATCTGAACGCAAATCTTGGTTGTCATGAAAGCTGCAACCTCTTCATGCGAGCCTGTTGGTTCCAAGTCAAATACCTCTCCGTCAATTAGCTCGTAGCGATTATCGCCACCGTAACGAATCAGAAACTCATCAAAACTGAGGAACTGTTGTTGAATCGATCGATCGATGGTAGTGGTCATAAGCTAACTTAGCCAAACTAATGAATTAATTCTATCAGAATTACGAATTTGGGAATGAGTGAAGTCCAATAACACTAGTAACAATAGCTTCTGCAACCTGCCTACCCCCTTCCATCAAATACCCCTTTACTCCCACTTTAATTCTTTGAGAGTGGATCTGACAGCGCATTTCAGGCGACATAATCCACATGGTTGCAAAGCCTTCTGCTGGAACAGGAATGTCATTTGGAAAAATCGAACCATCCGCAGCTAAAAACTCAGGCCAAATCATATAAATACCAGTTTTTGCAATGTTGTCTCCCTCGTAAGAACAATCGCAGCGATAGTGCTGATATAGTGTCCAATCTTGACGACCACCCTCTGCGAACGATAGAAATCGGTAACTAATCTCAAAATCTGGCAGTTGTTCAGATGTATTTGCGCAGCTAGTCATGTGTGAAACCTTTGTTGATATGCTTTTTACACTCGAACAACAATTAGTTATTTAGCTTGACAACTAGGGCAAAAATAAACCCGTCGCCCGCCGAGGGTATCTTTGAGGATTTTGGTGTGGCAGAGGTGACAGAGGCAATCTTGACGACCGAAGACCCAGTGGCGGTATTGACGGCGGGTTTGACCGCGTTGTTTGAGTTGTCTAACGATCGCCAAGCTATTGGTAATCCCCTTGGTGGCGTAGGATTGGCGTGGGAGTTCGAGGAGGGCGACGGCTAGTTTCTGAAGGCTGTCGATCGAACAATCCACTGGTCTTAAAGTAGGATGAATTCCTGCTACAAATAAAACTTCGCTGCGTAAATAGTTGCCCAAGCCGCCTAAAAAATGCTGATTTAGCAGCAGCGCGGGGAATCCTTTGCGATGAAATGTTTTGCTTTGAAGCCGCTCTAGCACCATTTCCACTGTTGTAGTAGCCTCTAACACATCGGGGCCGAGTTTTTGTAGGAAAGGATGGACGGCGATTTGGTCGTCGTCTAATACGTCAATATCTGAGGCACTGTAGAGTAGTGCCGATCGCTTTTCGGTATGAATTGCTAACCTCAGCTGTCGATTGGTGGTTGGATAATCGTAG
>NZ_JANLWO010000181.1:0-15148 GCF_031364565.1 Chamaesiphon sp. OTE_20_metabat_361 | reverse complement strand
CAAATCGCCGTCGCTTGCTATCATCTCCACAATCGCAACTGGCGCGGCGCGGTGACTTTACTCGGCGAAGGGATCGGTCGGTTGCCTTATTATCAACCAATATATGCGGGGATTGATGTCACCCAGTTAATTCAAGATAGTTGTAATTTATTAACTACCTTACAATCGATCGGAATTGAAGGTACAGACGATTTTGTCGGTCGATTGGCTCAAGATTCTAGTATTTTACCAAGGGTTCGATCTGTTTGAATGTTTAAAAATCCGAACCAATTTCTTTGCCTTGACTACTAGACAATCTCATCACTAGTCGATCTAAGTATTGCTATCAGACTTATTATTGACAGCTTCAGCCGATTCGATTTGGCTAGGAGACTTTACCGCAGTTTCGATCGCGTCTACTTCTTTTTTAAACTCAGACTGAAAATCATTTGAGGCTTCTTGGAAACCCTTGAGTGCTTTGCCCAGACTCTTGCCGATTTCTGGTAACTTTTTGGGGCCAAATACCAATAGTACGACAACAGCGATCGCGATAGTTTCCGGTAAACCGATCCCAAAAAAGTTCATAATCTTCTTCCTTCAAAATGCTCTGGCAGTGTATCGCAGCTTTATACCGTCAATGTAACCAAGATCGAATCTACTAAAAAGAGTCTAATCCTCACAACTTCGATCGCCTAATAATTAATTATTAACTAATTTAGTGGCGATCGATCGAGTATGGGGTCGAGTGAATCTCGCGATCGCGGTTCTATAGGAAACCTTAATTCAAGTTGCCTGTAGTCACCCACCCCCATCTCCTGTCACGATCGAACCTACTGTCCGCCGCCGCCACCGCTCCAGTCCACAGAAAAACTATCTAGAACTAGAGAGTTATTGTAGATTTGGAGAATAATGAGTAAAAAGACTGCAAATAAGACCATAAATACGCCCATAACTGGGGTAGTGCCCCAACCAGGAACGACTTTACCATATTCAGCATTCAGAGGTCTGAGCAGATCTCCTAATTTAGTACGTTGTGCCATGTGTTGATAAATGTTAGTGAATACTATTATATCTGCGGGGTGGAAACATTCCACATCCTCAGTGTACCAAACAAAATTCTAGTTTTCGACAACCGATCCCGTTCTATTTTGAGTGCGAGATGTTCTGCGTGGGTAGCATCTCGATCGGGCTAGAGAGGAGGATGATATCTGTCAGTTGCCAGATCTTTTGGTAAATTTTTGTAAAATTCACTAATATTGTAAGAGAAGCAACATCCTTAAATTAAATTAATCATGGAATCTGCAACAGTTCTTAGCATTACCTTGGGTGCAGCGGTGATCCTCACCACTGCTTACGGTCTATATGTGTCTTTCGGCGCTCCCTCCAAACAATTGTCCGATCCTTTTGACGATCATGAAGACTAATATTTAGTTGCTCGTGGATAGTGAATAGTGGATAGTTTTAGATCGATTGAGCAGTGAATATTTGTAGGGTGGGCACTGCCCACCATCTGAGTTTCGCAGATTTGGAGTATCGATCGGGTGATGTTTTCTAAACAGTTGCCGCCACTTTTGACAGTAGTGGAAAACCTAATTTTTCGCGCTGCTCTAGATAGAGGTGGGCGACTTGGCGCGCTAGTCCGCGCACCTTGCCGATGTAGCGCGTGCGCTCGGTGACTGAGATAACGCCTCTAGCATCTAACATATTGAAGGTATGCGAACATTTGAGCACATAATCTAAGCTCGGCATCACCAATCCTCTGGCGATCAGTTGCTCGGCTTCCTGCTGGTAGAGATCGAACAGGGTAAATAATAATTCGGGATTAGACGCTTCAAAGTTGTAGGTAGATTGCTCGATTTCGGATTGGAGATAGATATCGGCGTAGGTGAGCGTATCATTCCATTGGATTTTGGCGATCGAGTCTACGCCTTGGAGATACATACACAGCCGCTCCAAGCCATAGGTAATCTCGATCGATACCGGACGACAATCGATCCCGCCACATTGCTGGAAGTAGGTAAATTGCGTGACTTCCATCCCATCTAGCCACACTTCCCAGCCTACGCCCCAAGCGCCCATCGCAGCGTCTTCCCAGTTATCCTCGACAAAGCGAATATCATGGTCTTCTGGTTTAATTCCGACCGCTCGCAGCGAGTCTAGATAGATGTCCTGAATATTGTCGGGAGAGGGTTTGATCAGGACTTGGTATTGATAATAATGCTGGTAGCGGTTGGGATTTTGACCGTAACGACCGTCACCCGGACGCCGACAGGGTTCGAGATAAGCTACCGACCAAGGTTCGGGGCCGATCGATCGCAAGAATGTATGATGGCTTTTGGTAGCGGCACCTTTTTCGGTATCGTAAGCTTGGACGATCGCGCAGCCCTGTAGGCTCCAGAACTGGTTGAGGGTAGCGACAACAGATTGAAAATTCATTTAGGAGTTGGGAGTGAGGTAATTTGATTCACTTGCGATCTGTCAGCATAGTCTTATTCACAGGGGCACAGTTGCCACTGTTACTCGGCATGTAATCTACATCATTCAAAAAATTAGATGAATCGTGGTCAGAAATTGCTAAAATAGGCTGGCATCAATAATTATGCAGGCAAATGTAACTAAAGTCATTCAGACAGATCCGATCGCTTACATAGTAGTTTGAGAGCGGGATATGGGCATGATGTATGTAAGACGGATTCTCATATCCACATCACCAATCTGCGCGGTTGGTGAAATATTGACAATTCAGTCTCGAAAATCCCGAT
Organism: Chamaesiphon sp. OTE_20_metabat_361; assembly: GCF_031364565.1. Lineage (NCBI taxonomy): Bacteria > Bacillati > Cyanobacteriota > Cyanophyceae > Gomontiellales > Chamaesiphonaceae > Chamaesiphon > Chamaesiphon sp. OTE_20_metabat_361. Next base: position 12,407 of record NZ_JANLWO010000181.1, on the reverse strand, counting down.
TACCATGAGAGGGAGATCGAAAAATTTGACTCCGTCCGAAGGCATTTTCTATGAGTTCTGCACAATTTCCTCCCGATCGTCTGCCATCGCATCCAGAAGCTGCAACTAGACCTGCTAAGCCGATCAAACGCCCCAAGAAGCCCGATCCGGCAGACTATCCACCGTTGCCCCCCATGCTCCAACTGACGGGGAATACACCGATTCCACCAGCGAGCGAGCCACTTCAGTATCGGGCGATCGGCTTGATTTTGGGCAAGTATGTCCCCTCGACTGAGGAATTCAATCAGGGGATGGTGCTAGCGGACGACGGGACACAGATCGATGCTGTCATTCTCGGTCGGATCATGAGTCTGATCAAAAATCATCTCGATCTCGAAAAGTCGCATCTATGGGTAGTTTATCCGCGCATCCGCAAAGAAGATAATAAAATCCACGCTCAAATCATGGGGATGTGGAACCCTCAACTGCTAATCAAGCCGCTTGTCTCCGATCGTGAAGAAGGCGAACCGAGCGAATCGAGCGACGATCCAGCAGAGGTACCCACGATGCCCACGATCGAAACCTTGGGTATTCCCGATAGTTACTTTTCTATTCGCGGCGAAGTCATCTATCAATCACGCGAAACCAAAGAAATCTTCGTCAAAATTCGCCAAGCACCCAAGAAAAAAACCGAGGAGGAGCGCTATTTCAAAATCCGGTTAATTGGCGATCTGGCTCAAAAGCTAGTCGGTAATTTTTGGGATTTTGATGTCGTGCGCGTGGGTGATAATCTTGAAATCCGCAGCGCTCAATTTGTCGCGACGATCCGCGCCAAAATGCCCCGTAAAGGTGGTAGTAGACCATCAAATGAAGTTGGCGGCAGCCCACGACCAGTTAAGAAGGCATGGGAGGGAGGAGATGGCGCAGAGGTGGCTCCCCGGAGTGAAGTCAATAGACCTAAGCCAGCCCCGATCGTTCGCTCGTTGCCACCCAAGTTAGATTTACCAGAGCCATCCTAGTGGCTGTGGCGATTGGATGAGGGATTTGTGGGCGATGTCCATTGGCAAAGTAGTAGTTATAGCAACAGCCAAGGCTGTTAGGACACAGCGATTGAAATCGCCGCTCGGAATGCAAAGTCCGCCTACGCGGACTAATCTAAAGAACGTCCTAATGAACTTGGCGACTGCTATGTAGCAGTTGCCACATCGATTAAGACACTCTAGATCTCAGTCCGCGTAGGCGGACTTTGCACCACTAGCAGCGATTTTAATCGCTGTGCTATGGCTCTCGGTAAGTGTACCGAATGCGACCCTAGAGTCAAGGGGAAGCAAAAATACAGCGATCGTCCACCCTGAATTTTGATTAACTGCAATTAAACCAGATGACACTTTAGCCGCGCAATTCATCAGTCGGATCGGTCAACCGCAACCTGACTGACTCGCCATGGGAAAACAGTCCTTCAGCTTGGGTAAGTGCATCGATCGCATTACCAACTTTGCTCAGGGCGGTATGAGAGTATTGAATTAAACTGGAGTGCTTCATAAATGTCTCCACGCCTAAAGCCGAGGCGTAGCGGGCTGCGCCAGAGGTCGGTAGCGTGTGGTTCGGGCCAGCCAGATAGTCGCCGACGGCTTCTGGTGTCGAATTGCCCAAGAAAATTGCCCCAGCATGACGGATCTGATTTACCAGCTCCCAAGGGTCATCAGTTTTGATTTCCAAGTGTTCTGGTGCGAATCGATCGGATAATTCAGCAGCGATTTCGAGTGTATCGACGACGATAATCAGACCGTAATGCGCGATCGATTTCTCGGTTAGCGTTCGGCGGGGATGATTTTGGAGTTGACTTTCGACCGCAGTTTGAACGGCGGTGGCTAACGAGAGGTCAGTTGTAATCAAAATTGACGCCGCCATCGGGTCATGCTCGGCTTGTGCTAGCATGTCCGCCGCAACGTGAATCGGATTGGCATGACGATCGGCGATAATTAGGACTTCTGATGGCCCTGCGAGCGAGTCGATGCCGACTGTCCCATAGACTAGCTTCTTGGCGAGGGTAACGTAAATATTACCGGGGCCAGTAATCACATCGACTTTGGCAATTGTATCCGTACCGTAGGCTAATGCCGCGATCGACTGGGCACCACCGACTCGATAGATTTCCTCCACACCCGCAACTTGGGCGGCAACTAGGACAGCCGGATTGAGATTTTTGTCGGCTCCTGGTGGCGTCACCATGGCGATTTGGGGCACGCCTGCGACTTTAGCCGGAATTGCATTCATTAGTACCGTACTGGGGTAGCAAGCGCGGCCTCCAGGCACATATATTCCTGCTCGATCGACTGGATTGTAGCGTTTGCCTAGTACGACATCATCTTCGCCAAAAGTCACCCAAGATTTGGGTACCCGCTGGCGGTGAAAAGCTTCAATATTGCCAGCAGCAAGTTCGATCGCTTTGAGTAATTCTTTAGACACCTGTTGATAGGCAGCATCTAATTCGGCACCACTGACCCGCAACCGATCGACCGTCAAGGTTTGACCGTCGAATTCAGCCGTATAGTGTAGTAAAGCTTTGTCGCCTTGTCGTTTGACCGTTTGGACAATTTCATTAACGGTGGCTTCTTTGTGGACGATCGCGTCGTCGTGGGTACGGGCACTGATTCGCTGCAACTCCTGTTGCGCTTCAGTCTGCTGAGTGATGATTCGCAGCATGGTTGAAAAATGCCAATTATCAAAAGGTGGAACGATCGGGGGTCTGTCGGGATTTATCCTGGGCGACCTTGTATTGTTATAGCTTAGCGCGATTTTTAGCGGGCGTGGCAACACCGATCGCGCTGCGCTGGCAGTCTGGATAATTAACTATGTTGCCTTATTTGGTTGGTCAGGAATTGTCATCGCTGTGACACAATCGTCGGGTTAAGGTTAAATGGCACTGAGGTAATCTCGTGCCAAGCGTTTCAGTCAATCCAAAACACTGCCTGCCCTATTTTCGATCGCTTTCACTTATTAATAATGCCTGAAATCTGTTTGGTGGGCTGAAACCTGTTTGGCGGGCAGTGCCCACCCTACTGGCTCGACACTGTTTGGTGGGCAGTGCCCACCCTACTTTTAATTACTCTACTAAAGCCTAAAGCCTAAAGCCTAATACCTAAAGCCTAGATCAGGTTGGAATCAATTCTCCCGGACGCAGCCGCGACCATTTGCCAGTATCTTTCGCAAAGCTCAGACAGCCGACGACATCCCACTCCATTTCGACACCATCATCGTGGGTGCGGATGTTAACATTGATTTGGGGTTGGGTCGCCTCAAAATTAGGTATAGCTGTCAGATGAAGTTGTTGGTGTTGTTCCTCGACTGCATGATAGGTCGTGCAGCGATCGACATACTCGCAATTAATACATATACACATGACATTTCAGGGGTTAGGGACTAACCGATATCTTGTATTCTATGCAATTTTTAGCCAATCTACCATTCGACATCGATCTGTTGCCAAAACCAGTGTATGTAGTTGGTGGCGCGGTGCGGGATGCTTTATTGGGACGCGTTCGGGCGGAATTGGATTTAGATTTAGTCATATCCACTGATGCCGTCGCAGTGGCGCGTCAGTTGGCGACGACATATCAAGCGGGTTTTGTGTTGTTGGATGCGGAACGTCAGATTGCGCGGGTGGTCTTTCCGGGGCTGACGGTAGATATCGCCCAGCAGGATGGAGCAGATATTAGGAAAGATCTCGCACGGCGCGACTATACCCTCAATGCGATCGCTTATGACTTGCAAACACAACAGTCGATCGATCCGTTTGGTGGCAGTCGGGACATTCAGGAGCGTACTATTAGGATGGTAGGCAGAGAAAACCTCATTGACGATCCATTACGGCTGCTCAGAGCCTATCGTCAAGGGGCACAGCTTAATTTTACGATCGAGTCGGCTACTCATGCCGCAATTCGGGAATTAGCACCCTTATTAACCACCGTTGCCGCCGAGCGGGTGCTGGCAGAATTGCGGTATTTATTGCAGACACCAGCTAGCAGTCAGTGGTTGGCGGCACTGGTTGCGGATGCGTTGTTGGCTGGTTGGTTGGAGTTACCCGTAGGTGCGGATTTTGAAGCTAAATTGCAGCAATTCGATCGAGCAACAGAGTTAATTAAACAATCATATCCCGCCCTCGATCGCGAACTCAGTCTGACTTTGCGCCAGACGATCTCGATCGATCGTCGCTCTCTGGGCAAATTTACGCTGCTATTATCGCCCGATCTTAAATTAGCCACTAGCCAAATGTTGCGGCTGACATGTAGCTCAGCAGAAATTCAGGTGGTCGGTACATTAATTACTTATTTACCGCAATTGCTGGGTAAAGAGCTATCTTTGCGCGAGCAATATTTTTGGTTTCAATCGGTAGGCAGTAACTTTTCACTACTAATCGCGATCGCACTGACTAATGGTGTGAAATTAGTAGACTTACAGTATCTGATCGATCGCTATCTCGATCCCGACAGCCAAGTCGCGCACCCAACGCCATTAATTAGCGGACACGAGCTGATGCAGGCTCTCTCACTCCCACCATCGCCGACAATCGGTAAATTATTGACTGAAATTCAGGTAGCTCGAATTACTAAGAATGTGGCTAATGCTGCCGATGCGATCGAGTTTGCGAATAAGTTTTTGCAATCGATCGATAGTCGTTAACTACTCGATTAATTTAGCTTGCTTGAAGATATCTTGAATCGTATCCCCAACAATCAGACCATATATCAATTGGGAAATCGACGCCAAACAAATCGAACAGATAAATGCCGATAGGGGTGAGGCAATCCAATCCCAACCAAATAGAAATACTGCGCCGCTAATAATTACCGACGTGCTTACCCCACTAAGCGCACCAGCAAGTAACTGTTCGCGATCCCAATCATGCCATAACGATCGCCAATAAAGACGCTCTTTGAATAGTGATTTTTGCCAATTGCCAATGATGCGACCATTAATACCACCGCAAATTCCCCCGACGATCGCCAAAATAATTAACGTAGTCCCATCCTCATCTAATACCAGCATTTTAATGCCGAGATGAATCAATCCCCAGTTGAAAACAGTCATCGGTAATGCGGCGACTGCTGTATAAATCCATTGCCGATCGAGTGACTTAAATATCTGCTTGAGTAGCTGCCATTGGAGATATCCTTGAATGATACTACTTAGTAAATAGCCTCCTAATCTAAAGAATAAGATAACGGCTAAATTATCAATGTGAGCTAATAAAATTATTAAGGCTACGATCGCTTGAGTGGCAATTGCCAGAGCGAGTGAGCCAAAGATTTGGATTAATAGCCAATGATTTAAAAAGTTGGATGGGAGCTTGGACATGAATAGTAGATGGTGCCAATATCAGAATGAATGCGAATCTTAAAAAATATGAGCTGCTGATGTTTTTTGAATATTCTCAAGCAGTTTGAGATCTTGACGATCGCTAAATAGCGATCGATTCTTGGTGAAGGTAGCAATAACTAGACGTTCGATAAAACCAAGCTCGATCTGTAGTTGTTGACAAAGATCGAATTCTAGCTGGGAATCGGTTTCTAGTTGTTTCTGGCAACGCCAAGAGTTAGAACCTACCAACTCGATCGCTAAGACATATAGCGGTCGATCTTTAAATACCTGCATCGGTTTACAGACTAAATAGGCACGAGCGATAATCGGATACTGTGTTAATTGCGTCTGAATTTCGGTAAGAATATCGACTGTGAGAGCGTGAGTGGTAAATCGATCGGTTGCAGCGAGTTGGCGCTCTAATCTCGATCGCCATTGTTTTGGTAAATGCTGTTGTCGCCAATCTAAATAAATCTCCGCAGACTTAAAATCCTCCTGAAAAGCGTGGAATCGATATAATTCCTCACAACTAGATATGACTAGATCTGGCTCTAACTCAATCGCTTTCTCTAGGTAAAAACAGCCGCTAAAATGTCCGCGATTGACGAGAAATTTACCAACTTGATAATTTGCGCGTGGATGTTCGGGAGCTTGGGCGAGAATTTCTTGCCATAGTGGTAAGGCTACTGACTCGCCATGTAATTCGGTCGTCAAATTAGCTCGAACGGTGGCTACACAGATAGTTAGTTCCTGACTTATCTGAAGATCGAGCGTGGCTAAATGTGCTTGTTGTTGCTGTGCTTGTTGATGTCGCTCCAGCCATACTGCGGTGTGACTTTCATACCATTTGAGGTCGAGTTCGGCTGCAAGATCTGCCAATCGATCGCCAAAAAAGTATTCGGCTGCTGTCTGAAGAATCGGTTGTGGTGTCCAGGATTTCGGGGTAGGATGGCCGACAGCCGCCAATCGATCGCTCAAGCAGGGATGGGTATCATCGGTATCGGTAGCTTGTCCCAGAATCAAGCCCAGCCACACGCTAGCAGCTTGAGGATCGAGGGGTTGACGCAACGCGGCTAACATTTGGGTCACAACATCGGTTGGTGGCGTGGCGAATGTTTGCGCTTGGCGATCGAGTTGGCGATTAAAGTCTGTTTGTAAGTAATATTGATAAATATAAGTTTGAATCAGATCGCTCGCGGCAATTTCTGGACTCGTCATGCGTTGTGCTAGAGCATCTGCGGCATATTCCCGATCGCGTACCGACACTAATGAATAAGCTTTAATTAACGGTTCGTACCACCGAAAAAACCATTGGAAAATAAATAAGTTATTATCGATAGTCAGTTGCTCCCACATCTGACGCACTCGAAAAATATAGCTAATAAAGCTACTATCATTGTTTGCTAAATGTCCTAACTCATGTGCTAATGTGGCGGTGAATTGTTCGGGAGTTAAAGATTGCAGTAATGGCAAACCGAGCAACAAATAATTACAATGCCACTCGCCCCAGCCGAGATGTGGTATTTGGTAAATTGCCGCATTGTGGTCGTAATTGATGACCACATGATGAATCTTGGGAGTTTTTAATTTAATACTCAATTCATCAATTTGAGTAAATAATTCGGTAAACTCAGCACGATCGAGTTCTCGATCGGTTAGGGGTACAGATTGTACCCAAAAAATGACGATCGCGACCAATCCAAATAGCACCCATAATTGATGTGGATCGATCTCGATCGATCGATGCTGAATCATTTCTAACAACCACCGCATCATCCACAAACTGCTAAATAAGCACAGACAAATGACCCCAATATATCCATACCCAAGTGTGGCTAATGCGGCGACTCGAAGTTGATAATTAGTCGTCATCCGCTGACGTGTCGATCGTTCTAATTGACGCACCAATCGATCGAATTTAGTCTGCTGCTCTAGCTCCATCACATCATCACGCTCAGTTTGAAGATCGAGATTTAAAATTTTGAGCCAGCTCGCTCCAAACTTAAATCTTGGCTTCAGTGGATGAAAATAGTATTCCCCAGTCAAGCGGACTAGATCTAGGTAAACCTACGGATTTTCAATGCGAGTAAACATCTTCAATAAAAAAGCTCTGGTTAATCGATCGATTAACCAGAGCTTTTCACTCGTAATCTAGCTAGATCTGCCAAACTTCGATTGCTCGCGAGTACAATTACTTTTTATAAGCCGACATCGGTTCTTTAATCAAGCGAATATACAGATGTCGGAAAGTCGATTTAATCACCCGTGGCATCGCAAAATCGATCGGCACCAGTGCTTCCGGTAGCCGCCAATCACTACAACTCAAATCTACCGGATGCAATAACGGAAACTCGATTGATGCCAGTGCCGGAGCTAACCCCAGCCGTTGCGCCGCCGCCGCTGTGGGTACCAAATGCGCCTCGACATTCAGAACTTCCAACATCGCCACATCCAGCGCAAACACATCCGCAGCGGCACCTAGCACGCCCAACTCGCGGGGTTCGCCGCCGCTGGGGCCATTTCCTTCATGTCCGACGATACCGTCGATAATCGTCAAATTTGGGCTGATTGCGCGCGCTGTTTCGACTAGCATTTCACCAAATCGCTCGGCACTTTTACCCGCTTCCATGTGCCACCAAGCTTTCATCTTGCCCGGAACGCAGCCAAACAGATTTTTGACACCCAGCGTCATCGTTAGCTGCATGTGAGATTTGACCTTTGGTAAATTGATTACCACATCAGCCTCGATCGCTTCCTTGCTCAGCAGCAGGTGATTGAAATTCTCGCTGGCTGTCTCATACCGTTTGCCATGAAACTCCACTACAGGTAAGTCTAATTCCGCCATCATCGGTAGATAACCATTAGATTTAGCCACCCCCATCGCACTCCCAAACGCCGGACTGTCGCCAAAAAATGGTTTCCCACCTGCGGCAATTACCAACTCCGCGACACACCTAACTAGTTCGGGACGCGTTACACATTCTTTGGTCGGACGCGCACCCGTTAATAGATTCGGCTTGAGCAAGACACGATCTCCTGGTTTGACAAAAGCACTCATCCCACCTAGCGGTGCTAATACGGCTTCTACTGACTCGCGAAGTTGGGCGGTTTCGTATGATGTGGCGCGAATGAGACTAACAATTGGGGACATGATGAGGGGGTAATGGGTAATGGGTAAGAGGTAAGAGGTAATAGGTGGGCACTGCCTACCATCTAGATTCCAGGCATTTACTTCGCGAATCTGTACCCATTATATCCTTGACATTATTGCTTTGCCGCTAATCGATCGCGTTAGAATACCATTGTTGCAACCATTACTGTCTATGACTTCGATCGCTACTCCGACTGCAAATACTACCTGGATGTGGCGCGGACATCAGATTAATTATCAGACTGCTGGCGAGACGGGCGCAGCCGTACTACTGATTCATGGCTTCGGGGCTTCCGTCGGGCACTGGCGCAAGAATATTCCTATTCTGGCTGAAACTTGTCGGTGCTATGCGATCGATCTGATTGGCTTTGGCGGTTCGGACAAGCCCCAACCCGGTGGTGAGATCGAATATACCTTTGAAACCTGGGCGGAACAGGTAGTTGATTTTTGCCAAGAAATAATTGGGAGTCCGACAATCTTAGTCGGTAACTCGATCGGGTGTATCGTCGCCCTACAAGCTGCGGTTACTAATCCAGCATCAATTACGGGTGTCGCTCTACTTAATTGTTCATTGCGGTTATTACACGATCGCAAACGCGCAAAAATGCCCTTTTATCGTCGCTGGGGCACACCAGTCCTCCAGTCTATCCTCACTATACCAGCAATCGGCAAGTTCTTTTTCAAGCAACTCGCCCAACGTAAAGTCGTGCGGAATATTCTCTTGCAAGCCTACCATCGCCCCGAAGCCGTCAGCGAAGAATTAATTGATATTTTGATGGCTCCCGCCGCCGATGCGGGTGCAGCCGATGTATTTCTGAAATTTACCGCCTATTCTTGGGGGCCATTACCTGAAGATCTCTTACCGCAATTAGCTTGCCCCGCGATCGCGATTTGGGGTGCTGCCGATCCGTGGGAACCGATCGACTTAGGACGCGAATTGATGAATGTGCCTACGGTGGATGAATTTGTCGAACTCCCTGATGTCGGGCACTGTCCCCAAGATGAAGCCCCAGAATTAGTCAATCCCGTGCTGATCGATTGGATTGGGAAGTTGGAGAAATCTCCTAGTGCCACCCCTCGATCGTGATTTCAATCTGTGGGTGATGGAGAAACTGCTCGATTGCCTCCGGTACAGCAGAGCTGAACGCATCGATCGAGATTCAGTGTATTACCAAACTAGTTAGATTCGATCGGTTCAAATAGCTGAGGATCTATCCGTCATAATGACGATATGTTCGGTCGGTTGGGATTGTTAAATTGAGTATGTTGAAGACAGAGCAACACTCAAATACACAATCTCGAAGCAGCTATGTATTACTCCGGCGATCTATCCAAAGCAACTTCTAAAAAACAACCTAACCGTTTCGATCTCGTTGGTAGAAGAGTATTAGATATCGGATGTGGATTAATCATTGCTGCAATCTTCATCATCGTATTTCCCTTTGTGGCAATTGCTATTAAACTCGATAGCCCTGGGGCAATTTTTTACAAACAAGAACGAGTTGGCTTAAAAGGTGCTAAATTCACTATCTATAAATTGCGATCGATGGTACAGAATGCCGAACGCAACGGCGCTCAGTGGGCAACCAAAGGCGATGCCCGCATCACTAAAGTTGGTAACTTCATTCGCAAAACTCGCCTCGATGAATTACCTCAAGTTATCAATGTTTTAAAAGGTGAAATGAGCATGGTTGGCCCTCGTCCCGAACGCCAACAGTTCATCGATAAATTAGAACACCAAATTCCAAACTTTAACAAAAGATTAGCAGTTAAACCAGGCTTAACTGGTTGGGCGCAAGTAAACTATGGCTATGGCAGTACTGTCGAAGATGCTAAAATCAAGCTTAACTACGATCTCTACTATTGCAAACATCAGTCACTAGCATTAAATTTCCAAATTTTGTTACGGACATTTGCCGTAGTCCTCAGAATGCAAGGTCAGTAATTCGCGTTGGCGTAGCCTCTCCTTGGAGAATCGAGATGAGCTAAAATTACCTTGAGAGGAAGTTGTTTCTTTACTGAGTTAAGAAGATCGACATGGTACTAGCAGAATCTAAGACAATTAGCTTTAATGATTTTATTACCTGGTTGCCAGAACGATCGGAATATCGCTACGAACTCAGAGATGGAGAAATTCTCGAACTGCCTAAACCACGCGGTAAACACTCAGAAGTAGCTGGTGAGATATCTGGCAAACTCTATCTAGAAGTTACCCGACTGGGCTTACAATACTTGACTCCCGTTTGTCCAAACTGTCACGCAGTCATTCACTTGAAAACCCCTCCCTATGCTCCTCATGAAGTAAGTGCTATGCTCCGTAACGAGCGGGTAATTCCACATGATAGCTAGAATATTTGGCTAAGTTCCAGTGGTTACTTCTTGTGGAATCGATCGAGTTCTTGTAATATAACAGTACCATTGAGCAGCGATCGATCGTGACACCTGAAATCATTACCCGTACCGAACAACTTCGAGTCAAACTCCAGGCGGCTGGCTATGCTTACTACGTCCTCGACAATCCCGTCATGGAAGATGCCGTATATGACAGGTTGTATCGGGAGCTGCAAGATTTAGAGAGCCAATATCCCGAATTAGTAACTGCCGATAGTCCGACTCAGCGCGTCGGCGAACGTCCCGCGTCGGGCTTTGTTTCCGTCAAACATAAGATCTCGCTGTACAGTCTCGAAAATGCTTTTGACATGGCGGAGTTTGCCAAATGGGAAGCAGGTTGGCAGCGGAATATGGGGAGCGAGGAAAGTGCTGAATATATCTGCGAACTGAAGATCGATGGCTCGGCGATCGCACTTACATACGAAAATGGATTATTGGTGCGCGGTGCGACGCGGGGCGATGGGGATACGGGGGAAGAAATTACCCAAAATGTTAAGACGATTCGATCGATTCCGCTTAAATTAAATCTCGAAAATCCGCCGCCAGTAGTCGAAGTGCGAGGGGAGGCTTTTTTACCGATTGCGGTATTCGAGCAACTCAATCAGGAACGGGAAAAAGCAGGCGAACAACTCCTCGCAAATCCGCGTAATGCTGCCGCCGGAGCATTACGCCAATTAGACCCCAAAATGGTCGCCCAGCGAAAATTAGATTTCTATGCTTATACGCTCCAAATTCCAACTACGACCCCTGAAACCGAAATCCACAGCCATTTAGAATCGCTGGAGATGCTCGAACGGATGGGCTTTAAGGTCAATCCCCATCGCCAATTATGTGCCGATGCTGCCAAAGTAGGTGAATATTACGATCGCTGGAATACCGAGCGGTTAAATCTCTCTTATATGACAGATGGTGTCGTCGTCAAAATTAACGACTTCGCGGTGCAACAAGAACTCGGCTTTACGAATAAATTCCCCCGCTGGGCAGTCGCACTCAAATATCCCGCCGAAGAAGCGCCAACGCGGGTATTGGATATCAGTGTAAATGTGGGCAGAACGGGGGCAATTACGCCCTTGGCACACCTTCAACCCGTCCAATTGGGGGGAACCACCGTACAGCGGGCAACGCTGCACAATGGCGATCTCATCGATGAATTAGATATCAGAATTGGTGATACAGTCATCGTCTGCAAAGCTGGCGAAATTATCCCCAAAGTCGTGCGGGTATTGACCGATCTGCGTCCGCCAGGGACTGCACCTTTTAAAATGCCGACGAATTGCCCCGTATGCGATACGGCAGTTGTTAAGTCAGAAAAGGAAGCGGTATTGCGGTGTAATAATCCGAGCTGTGCAGCAATTCTCAAGGGTTCATTGGTACATTGGGTAAGTCGGGATGCCTTAGATATTAATGGTGTGGGCGAGAAGTTAATCGAGCAATTAGTCGATCGTCAATTTGTCAATTCAGTTGCGGATTTATACGATCTCACTGTTGCCAAGTTGATGACTTTAGATCGCACGGGCGAGAAGTC
>NZ_JANLWO010000170.1:0-9254 GCF_031364565.1 Chamaesiphon sp. OTE_20_metabat_361 | reverse complement strand
TGCTGGCGATAAAAGGCTTGAAGATCTGTCCCCGTCAAACCAGTTAAGGTTTGAGCGGTGGGGAAAATCGTAAACGGGTGATTTTGAGGGTAAATCGTCTGCTGGAATTTTCGCCGCGCCACGCTATTGGGGCTATCTAGTTCGAGTTTGAGACTTGTCAGCGCCCGTTGACGGCTGAGTTCAAATTTCTGGGCGGGGAAGTTGGCATTTTGGACGACATCGCCTAATGTTTGCAACAGGATCGGTAAATCTTTAGACAAAGCATTTCCACCCAAGCCCACGCCTTCGCGACTAGCCGCAAAACCCAGTCCCGCACCGCGATTTTCCAGTGTTTTGGAGATCGTCAGGGCGGTTTGAGTTTTGGTTCCGCTCATCAAATTTGCCGCAGTCAGCGAGGCTAATCCGGCTTTGTCTGGCGTATCATATTCCGTCCCCGCTTGAATATTCCCCGTCAAAGTTACCGTCGGCGTACTCGAATCAGGCAGTAAAAATACCCGCAATCCATTGGCGAGCTTCACCTCTTGGGGTAAGGATTGAGCCTGACTTGCGGTATCGGGGTCGAGTGGAGGGAGATATTTCGCGAGTTCACTGGGGTCTACCGGGGCACCTGGCGTGAAATTCTCGGCGGTTTTGCCGCCGCTAGCTGGTGCTGCGGCTTTATCAGTAATTTGGGTCGGTTCAAAAAAGCCGATCGTTTTGAGTTTTGGCTGGAGATATTTTTTGGCGACTCGTTGAACGTCGGCAGTAGTGACGCGTTCGACGCCAGCGAGGTACTTGTCGGTAAATTGATAGTCGCCAGTGGTTGTTTGGTCGTTACCGAGCTGTCTGGCTTGAGCGTTGATATCGCGATTGCTCAGCAGGTAGCCAGCTTTGAGCTGGGCTTTGGCGCGGGCGATTTCGCCAGCGGTGACGCCTTTAGTTTGGAGGAGTTTGATTTCTTTATCGATCGTCGCTTCGAGCTTCGGTAGCGATTTACCGACTTCGACGATTGAGGAAATCTCATACCAGCCACCTGCTGCGAGATTGGCGGCACCACCATCTAAGCTAGTGGCGATGCCTGTTTCGACGATCGATTGATACATCCGCGAGCTGCGTCCTTCGGTGAGGACATAATTCATCACATCGATCGCGGGGACGTCGGGATGATTAGCATCCGGTACTGGATACGTCTCGATCGCGATTTGGGTACTACCGGGTTCTTTGAGGGTAATCCGCTGGTTGGGTTTGATGGTTGTTGCCGTAATTGTCGGCTTGGCAACTTTTAATTCGCGACGCGGTACTTTGCCCAGCGTCTGCTGCACTTTTGCCATCAAACTGGGAGTATCGAAGTCGCCTACCACCACTAATGTGGCGTTATTGGGTGCATAGTATGAATCATAATAAGACCGTACCTGCTCGACGGTAAATTTCTCGACATCGGCTTTAGTACCGCCAACCGTCAAACCATAAGGACTATTGGGAAAAGCCGCGCGTTTGACAAGTCGATCGAGTCGATAAGCAGGGCTATTTTCATAGCCTTGGAGTTCCGAAATTACCACCCGCTTTTCACCAGTCAGTTTCTCAGTATCGATCGTCGAATTCTGCATTCGATCGGCTTCTAATGTCAATAAACTCGTAAGCTTATTCTTCTCCACCGTCCCAAAATAAGCCGTCTGATCGTAACTGGTAAAAGCATTAAAATTACTACCTAAAGCTGCAAATAATCGCCCGAATTGAATCGGACGATCTTTGGTGCCTTTAAATAACATATGCTCTAATTGGTGAGCGATTCCATTCACCCCCTGAGCTTCATTCCGCGAACCAATTTTATAAAAAACCTGCACCGTCACAACTGGAGCGTTACGCACTTCTTTAGTTAAGACTGTCAGCCCATTTTCCAAGACTGTCTTCCGAACACTTGCGGTCAAAGTAGTAGGCTGATTTGTAGGTATAGTTGGTGACTTACTCTGCTGCGATCCGGGTTGTTTGGCTAGTTCGGAGCTGACATTCGATTCAGCGATAACACTACTGTTTGGTGGCGTAGACATGGCAACCTGTGGCGATACCAAGATCGCACTCACACAGACGCTAAACAACAGTATTCCAAACCGATACCGTCGCCAAGCTACCCACAAATCTCTAATTTTCAACATCTTTCCTGAATATCTATAATTGAGGCACTAACTGACAGTCTTCATTCGTAGCGTGGCATTGCTGATTTAAGGTATGATTTGCCCTCACCCCGCCAGATCCTTCGGTTCTGGCTCCCCTCTGTCTTGTCGTTTTTTTATTCGGGGGGTCCCCCCGAATGAAAACGCCGCTCCCAAGCTTGGGAGCGACCCAAATCGCGCTGAGGTTCCCTCAGCGTGCGTTTGGGTCAAGACAGAGGGGTTGGGGGTGAGGGCAAGATCTATGCTTCATACTCCAATTCAGCAACGCCCGTAGCGTAATTAAATACTAACCTACCATCTGATTTTCTTGACGGAGATAGGCTTCGATAAATTCATCGATTTCACCATTCATCACATCAGTAACGGCAGTTGTTTCTACACTCGTGCGGAGATCCTTCACCATTTGATAGGGATGAAAGACATAATTGCGGATTTGTTGACCCCAAGCAGCTTCAACGATATCGCCGCGAATTTCGGCGATTTCTTTAGTTTTTTGTTCTTGAGCGATAATTAGTAACTTCGCTTTGAGAATCACTAAGGCTTTCTCTTTGTTTTGAAGCTGACTGCGCTCTTGAGTACAGCGCACAGCAACCCCCGTAGGCTTGTGGACGATCCGCACGGCTGTTTCTACCTTATTCACGTTTTGACCGCCTTTACCGCCCGCACGGGTGGTGGTGATGTCCAAATCGGTGTCGGGGATGTCGAGCTGCACAGAATTGTCAATCAGTGGCATCACTTCCACACCCGCGAAACTCGTCTGGCGTTTGTCATTGGCATTAAATGGCGAAATTCTCACCAGGCGGTGAGTGCCTTTTTCACTGCGAAGATAACCGTAAGCGTACTTACCTTCGATTTCCAGGGTAGCGGATTTTAGTCCGGCTTCTTCTCCTTCGGAGATCTCGGCAAGCTGGACTTTGTAGTTGCGATCCTCCGCCCAACGGGTGTACATCCGCAAGAGCATTTCAGCCCAATCCTGGGCATCTGTGCCCCCAGCACCAGCGTT
This sequence comes from Chamaesiphon sp. OTE_20_metabat_361, assembly GCF_031364565.1. Lineage (NCBI taxonomy): Bacteria > Bacillati > Cyanobacteriota > Cyanophyceae > Gomontiellales > Chamaesiphonaceae > Chamaesiphon > Chamaesiphon sp. OTE_20_metabat_361. Next base: position 6,101 of record NZ_JANLWO010000170.1, on the reverse strand, counting down.
AATCGTAAGTATTGCCCCCTTCGCATCATAGGTTCCTGATAGTAACTGTTCTAATTCCCATCGATCGAGTTCTACACCGACTTGGGAAAGGTTTTGTTGGGCTTCTCGTTCTAGTGCTTCATCAGGTTCGAGTTCTAGCAATTCTAACGCGGTTCGAGCGTCGGCGATGCTGCTTTGCCAGTGCCGAAATTGTGCTAGGTGAGACTTGTACTCGTTGAGTTCTTGCATGGCAGCTTGAGCCACCGTTTGGTTCTCCCAAAACTCTGGCTGAGCGGCTACTTGCTCCAAGTCTTGAATCTTGGCTGTCAGTGCCGGGATGTCAAAGATATTCCTGGGTCTTGCCCAGGCGATCGGTCAGGATGTTAATATCGCGTTTGATGTCTACTGTGTCGATCATTCTTTAGTGGATAGTGGATAGTGGATAGTGGATAGTGCATAGGGTGGGCACTGCCCACCATCTAGGTTCTAGTTGGTAGGGTGGGCACTGCCCACCAGCTAGGATCGAGGCTGTCGGAGAGGTAATTATTAATTACTAATTAATAATTATCGAACCACCCCATGCTAGAGAGTGCGGGCGTAGTCTTCGAGGATGTCCATCAATCTGGCTTGAGATGTGACGGGGATGAGATTGAGTAGGGGCATTTTTTGTCTGCCGCCACCGAGATCGATCGAGATATTAGTAAGGATCTCGGTGAGTTTATCGCCAGTCAAACCACTAATTAACAATGGAAAAACTTGTTCGGCTAATGTGGTGTGGAGTTTAGCATCTTTGAGATAAAGGTGCCACTTCGCAACATCGATGTAGACTTTATCGCCGATTTCTGCTGCTAATTCTTCGATTTGTTGATTGCTAGCCATGATAATTTGGGGATTAGTTGGCAATAGTAAAGGTGCAACTGGATCGATAGTGGGAATGCCCACATTCCGGCGATCCTTAGTTAGCTATTAGACTTTGGCGAGTAATCGGCAATTGTGAAGATGTATAGAGCATGTCCGAACAGGACTGATGCCCAGATACTAGTCACCCAGACAGCCCAGCTCCAGTTTGCTTTTTGAAAGATGTCAAAAAACCACAGTCCAGAGTTGGATGCTGAGAACAGGGCGACATGAAATGCAAATGTCATTCGATCGTCTAATTTACGATATTCGGGGTCGTTTCGATCGGGTTCGCGCGGCCAACGGGGAGGCATAGTTTAGGTTTTAGGTTTTAGGTTTTGGGCTTTAGGGTCAGCCTTTAGTGGGATGGGAATAATAAAAAGAGGGACTAGCCCTCTCTTTATTTTAGCCACTAAGAATCAAAATGGATTTAGGCTTCAGCAGTTGCTTCTTCTACTACTACGTCTTCCTCAATAGCAGAGGGAATTTCTTCTTCTACTAAATCGACTACTTCTTCTTCTACTGCGGGCGGAATCTCGATCGATTCTAAGGGTTGACCGGAAGCTTTAGCTAGCAACATCTCACGATATTTAGCGGCCATTTCATCGGCCATTTCATACACGCGATCGCGATTTTTGATCATGTCGCCCGGTTCTGGCTCTAGTTGCTTGGTAGATAGCGAGATCCGTCCGCGCTCGGCATCGAGATCGATGATCATTACTTTGACTTCATCATTGACATTGAACACGCTGTGCGGCGTGTCGATGTGGTCGTGTGAAATCTCGGAAATGTGCAGCAGTCCGCTGACGCCACCGATATCGATGAATGCACCGTAAGGTTTGATGCCGCGTACCGAACCGATCACGACTTCGCCGACTTCGAGGCGATTCATCTTACGTTCGACTAGGGCGCGACGGTGGCTCAATACCAGACGGTTGCGATCTTCGTCTACTTCTAAGAACTTGAGGGGAAGTTCTTCGTTTACTAATTCTTCTTTCGCTTTGCGGGTGCTGATGTGCGAACCGGGAATAAATCCGCGCAGTCCTTCAATGCGGACTAGGGCACCACCACGGTTGGTCGCAAATACTTGCGATCGCACGGTCGCATCTTCGGCTTGAAGCTGGCGTACCCGCTCCCACGCCCGCATGTATTCGATCCGGCGGATGGAGAGAGTGAGTTGCCCGTCTTCATTTTCATCGGTGAGGATGAAAAATTCGCGAGTTTCGTTAGACTGGAGTACTTCTTCAGGTTGATCGACACGGTTGATCGACATCTCCTGAATGGGAATATATGCCGCAGTTTTCGCGCCAATGTCAATCAGAGCGCCCCGTGGCTCCAGGCTGAATACGGTACCAGCAACGACATCGCCAGGGCTAAAGTGGTAATCGTATTTATCGAGTAATGCTGCGAAATCGTCGAGGGTGAAGCCGATATCTGCTGTTTTCTGACTGGCCATGCAATATTATAGTTTATCCTAGTGGTGTTCTCTTCCGTATTAATCCGCCTCCTATCGATGTACGCGCACGTTGACTAAAGTAATTCAGTTAATAATGTGTCGCTTACACCTACATATCTCTATCCGTCTCAACTGAGAACGTTGAAGAGTTAATATTTAGAGTCCAAACATCGTATTTTAGCACACGATCGGGCGACTTTTCATCCTCAATGTTCGATCGATCGCTTCACCTACCCAAAAATTGACATCGATTAATATTCAAAATCGTCAGTCAGATCCCGGCGTTCCAATCTTCTCACGCGCCGATTTAACAATCTATTTTTGCGTTGCATCTCTGACAATTCAAAATTTAGATCGTCAGCATAATTTCTCAGCGGTGTAAATCCATCCCGCACGATGAGCATAATTGACGCTTCGATACTACCGATGCGGTTTCGGAAGTCAACTATATCTTCCCGCAAAGCATTGTCATTTTGCTTCATAGCAACAATATCCTGCTTGAGTTCGCCGACATCTTGCTTGAGGACACCGACATCTTGCTTGAGGAGGACAATATCTTGTTGCATTGCGCCCATCCCTTGCTGCATTACTCCCATCCCTTGCAAGACCAAGCTTAACTGGTTTTCAATGCGATCGAGTTTTTCTTCGGACATGATTGAGTTCCCGAACCAATTCTAATTGACGATATTATAATTCATCGTAGCTAATTAGTCGATCGAAAACGACAAAGGTAGAGACAAAAACGCTGTCCCTACCTTTATCGTCTAGCTACAAGCCATTCAACCAAAAACTGATTTTATAAGATCTCGAAAGAATTGACATTCAAGACCTTACCAATCATCGCCAGCGTCATGACATCATCGTTTAACGTCCCTTGCACCTTGACGTGCAATCCCACTTCGCGTAGATCGCGAGGACAGTCTAACAACTCGTAAGTAGTCCCATCTTCAGTTACCAATGCCCATGCACCAGTACCAAACCCTTTATGCTCAATGCCACCAATCACCGTAATCATACTGTTTGAGAATCTCCTCTCGCCGCAAATCTAGCTAAACCAAAACATAACAATCCATTCACGATTAAGAAACCGCGAGCAATGCCTCCGTCACCTAACAACCACACATTGGGAGCGACTACCGCACTTACCAACACGCAGGATGCTACACCCAAACTAGTGCCAACTGCAAACCATTTTCCAGCAGGAACCGACCAGCAGACCACTAGTAATACTAGCGGAATTAGGACACTTGCGAACATTGGATTGAGCATACTGTCACCAGAAATTGCATTCCCGAGTTCGGGAATCGAACTGCCTAAGAGACGGAAGGGTGCTTGGGGCAGATCGAATATATACAGTCCCTTGAGGAAAAACAACCCACTGCTCCCAGCAATCATCCCACTAAAGAGGGGGAAACTAAAGGGTAGATAGTTCCGAATCAAGAAGGCGAGTAGGTACGATCCCAGCACCATGGCGATTTTTGGCACCAGTGCGATCGCGCCACCATCGATCCAGAAGCGGAGGTTGAGATAACCATTATCGCGCAACCAGCGGAAGAAATCATTGAAGGTGATTTTACCTTTTTGGGCGAGTTTGACGGCAGCAGCAGCGTCTAAGTTGCCCGCTCCGTAGAAGTTTTGCGGATCTTGCTCGATTTTGCGAACCGACTGTTGGAGCACGGCAAATACTTCTTCGGGTGCTGTAACGCCTGTCGATTTAATCAGTGCGGCGACGCCAGCAACGTGGGGAGCTGCCATACTCGTACCTTGGAACCCAGCGATAATCGGCTGGTTGGTACTGGGATCGACGGTTTCTTGCCAGATCTTGCTGCCATGTCCGCCACCAGGAGCGGCGATATCTACCCCTGCGCCGTAGTTAGAAAATTCGGCGCGTTCGCCTTGAGCATCGGTGGCGGCGACGCCAATCACCCGCGCATAGCGGGCGGGATAGGATGCCGAATTATTGTTTTCATTCCCAGCGGCGGCGATAATTACTACGCCTTTGTTGTAGGCATATTCGATCGCGTCTTTCATGACTTGGCTCTCACCACCACCACCGAGGCTCATGTTGATCACATCAGCTTTGTTATCGGCAGCAAATCTAATTGCCTCGGAAATGTCGCTAATCGTCCCACCACCGCCACCAGATAAGACCTTCAGGGGCATGATTTGGGCTTCATAGGCAACTCCGGCTACACCGTAGTTATTGTTGGTAGATTGGGCGACAGTGCCCGCTACGTGAGTGCCATGTCCATTGTCGTCGTCAGCATCAACCTTATCGTTGACAAAATCATACCCAGCGACAAATTCAGTCTGAGCTAAGTCGGGAACCTTGCTGACGCCAGTATCGATAATCGCCACGACAACACCTTTACCGCGATTTTCTTCCCAGGCTTGCTCGGCATGGATGCTATGCAAATGCCACTGCTTGCTGTATTGGGGGTCGTTGGGGGCGACGGTGGCACGATAGATATAGTTAGGCTCGATCGCTTCGACATCCTGAATCAGATCGGATGCCCGCAATTTGTCGAGCAATGTGCGATCGCCTTTGACAGTATACGTCTGCTCGGCTTGAGAAAATTGACTATTGAGCCGTGGCGCGAGTTGATATTGCCTGTTCAATACTTGCAATTGCCGATCGATTTCGGTAGCTGCAATATCTTCTTTGAAGTCGATAACTAGTGAGTCAAACTCGCCTGTGGTTGCCAATCCTTGGAAATTAGAGATGGCGAACCCTATGCCCAGACAGAACAGGCACAAGATTAACAGTTTCCGCATACTCAGCGATCGCGCTTACGCTTAAATGAATATCCCTAGCATAACTGAACATTTTGGTTTTCGCCGTGATTTAGATGGGAGTTGGGAGTTGGGAGTTGGGAGTTAGAAGATTTGAGGGGTTAGAGATTAGAGATTGGAGATTACAGACTGAACTGACATCAAAATTCACACACCCTCCTACCAACTCCCATCTTCACTATCTCCCATCTCCCCACTCCCATCTCCCCACTCCCATCTCCCCACTCCCATCTCCCATCTCCAACCCCCAAACCAACTGCATAATCTTCTCAACCGTCTCAAAATAATCTACATCCATGCCTTGCTTTTGATATAGCTCGGCGGCGGCGATATAATTTTCGACAGCGACGCGGTTGTTGCCCAATTGATGATAAGCAAAAGCGCGACGGGTGTAAGCGTCGGCATCGGCGGGGTTGAGGGCGATCGCGCGATCGTAGTCTTTTAGCCCGCTTTGGCAGTTTCGTAATTCGCATAGTGCTAAGCCACGTCCGACGTAGATGGCGGAAATATTCGGGTTGAGGATCGCAGCAATATCAAAGTCCGATTTTGCGCCTTGCCAATTGCGAAGGACGTTGCGGACACTGCCCCGATGCAGGTAAGCTTCAGGATGTTTGGGATCGATCGAGATCGCGCGGGTGTAGTCAGCTTCGGCTCCTTGCCAGTCTTTGGTGAGGCTACGGGCGATCCCCCGCCGAAAATAGATTTCCTTAAATTGAGGATCGATCTCTAAGGCACGATTGTAATCGGCGATCGCGTTTTGATAGTCGCCTGTTTGGGATTTTTCCTGAGCAGTAATAAAAAAATCGTCGGCGGTAGGCGACGACGATAGCGGCTGCGGTGGCTTTGGCTCGATTTCAACGTTGAGTTGACTGGCAATTTGCGTGAATGTATTCATGGGAATCGCTAGCCCACTGACTGGCTTGACGCGATTCTCCAGGGGAGAGGCTACGCCAACGCGATTGGCACTGACAGTTGT
>NZ_JANLWO010000096.1:0-2538 GCF_031364565.1 Chamaesiphon sp. OTE_20_metabat_361 | reverse complement strand
TCGGACAACATTTTGGGAAATTATCGCCAAGGTTATCTCTAAGACAGAAGTTAAATCTTCGACGTGATAGTCTATCGAAGCAGCTATAAACAAAGTAGCCTTTTGACCTTTTCCCATCAATATCCGCAAAAAACCGATGTATCAATTTCAGGTTATTGCACACACCCAAACTGGCGAATCCATTGCCTTGGTCGGTTCTACACCCGAATTGGGAGCGTGGGACATTACCAGAGGTATTCGCCTCCGCACCAGTGGCAATTGCTATCCTTTATGGTGGACAGATACAGCAATCGATATTCAGCCATCTGCTGAGTCAATCGTGGGCGAAGCCTCTGCTGCTTCTGAAGCCGATCCGATGCAGAATCGCCAGAAAGTAGAATACAAGTATGTAAAGCTCGATGCTCAAGGCTTTGGGCGGTGGGAATCTCTAGGTCTAAACCGTTGGGTGCAGATCGATTCTGAGGATCGGGCTAGTACTATTGTCATTGATGACGGAGCATTTGGTTATTTGCAACCTTATCCATTTGGATATATTAAAGAACATCCCGTCAAAACGCCCTTGACAGCGAACACTGAAGGTCAAAAAATTCTGGTCATTGGTAGTTCTGTTGCTGTAGGTCAGAAAGCATGGTTACTAAAAGGTTGGGCATCACTCTTGGGACAGGCTGTGCAACAAAAATACAGACACAGACTCATTAATGTATCAGAGGTCGGAGCGAACGTCGGCAGCACGATCGATCGCTTTGGGCCAGTTGTCACTCCCGAACAACCAGATGTAGTCATTATTGCCTTATCGCTGGGGAATGAAGGTCTTGCCCACTGCCCTGCCCATCAACGCAGAACCGTACAACGAAGATTTGAAAGCGGCTTACAGCAACTCTTACAAATGACTCGGGCACTCGGCGCACGTCCAATTTTGGGCGGAGTCTATCCACATGGTGACTATCGTGCCGAACATTACGAGCTATTGCAAGATACCCACAATCGAATGCTGACGTGGGGTGTGCCGATCCTCGATTGGTTGGCAGGATTAGATAATGGGCAAGGACGCTGGAAAGCGGGGATATCCTTCGACCCCGCTCACCCCAATACGATCGGACATAACCTGATGTTTGAGGCGATCGATCTGGATCTATTCCAAAGCGACAAAAACGAACTAGCTGAAGAACAGCAACGCTTTTGGCAACCCAATGAAGTCCCGATCTATCTTGACAATGCCGGATTCTCGATCTGCGCTTGTCCCGAACATCAGCGGTTGCGAATTAACAATCCATCCCAAAATAGTTACACCGTCGCACCCTATTGGCAGGAGTTACAAACTGCCCTCAAAAGTAAAGCAGGATTGATTCCTGGTATCTATATTGCCACCGATCGCCAGCCAGGAACGCTGCCTTATTTTGTGGTGCAATCAGATGGCTCGATCTCAACTATGGTGGAAATTTCGCCTGGTAGCGATCTGGAGTATGGTGCTGCTTTCAATCTGTTTGCGCCGAATAATGCCCAAGTTTTGTTTTATGACGAACATTTAGGTATTTTGCAACAGGACGATCGTCAATTGTGGGTGATTAACGAATCCGACCATGAGTACAATCTTCAGCCCATGTGGCAGGAGGTGCGGAGCGCACTCAGAGCTTTGCCAGAGGGTGTCTATGCAGATCCGCTGCATCCAGATCTGCCCTTCCGCACGATGATAGTCGGTCACAATGGACTGGAAAGCCGAGTCAAAATCCCACCCCAGTCTGCCGTGCTGTTTCAATACAAGTGTAAATTAGCCGAGATCGATCGGGTGGGGATTATTCCACTTGGCGATCGCTGTGCCGTGCGGATGATGCTCTACAAGATGGGGTACGATGGTCCCGCTTTTCCGTTCGATCTGACCCGCACTACTAATATTGCCGATATTGCGGATATCATCGAGAACGGCTTTGATGATATGTGGAATCCTGAATTGCTGCATTACGATTCATTCATCCGCAGAATCTACCACCATAAATGGGCGGGTTTGTCCTTTGCCCATGAAGTTGAGGATACCGAAAACCCGATCGATGACATGTCGCCCATCCACGAACGAATGCGCTCGCGTTACTCGGCGCGCGCCCAAAGGTTTTGGTATACGCTCCAGCATTGCGACCAGGTGCTGTTTGTGCGCACGGGGATTGCCGATCGCGGTGGCACGATCGATCTACTCGACAAGCTCAAGCAACACTGTCAGGGCAAGCCATTTCAACTGATGATCCTCTCCCCCCAATCCTCGGCTGAGTTCGCAGATTTGCCCAATCTGTTGCATTACAATCTAGATTTTAATCCTGATCGGATGTATGACGATTTGGAACATTGGATGTATTGTACGGAGGTGATGCGCGGTATTCTCGATTCGATCGGGGTGTCTAGCAAAAATCTGTTCTGGTGTCCGCCAAATCCCGATCGGGATGCACCAAAGCCTTTACTGGCAGGTAGAACGGTTTGAGCTATCTGGAGGTATCCTTTTTCCTAGCGAAATAGCTCCACCACTGTGGGTTTAGTTACCTTCCCCATCGC
>NZ_JANLWO010000088.1:0-11228 GCF_031364565.1 Chamaesiphon sp. OTE_20_metabat_361 | reverse complement strand
CTTAAAGAGAAAGACACTGTGCTATTCTAAATCCAAGGAAATGCTGAAACATTCAATTAGATTACTCCTTCATTATCTGAAATTTAATGAACTGCCAATTCCATATTCAATCGATCGCGATAATCGATCGATGAAAATATCACTCGAAGCTTGCGCGCCGCCTAAGCGGCGGTCGGTAAATCATACCCCGATCCAGCAACGCCCGGTTTTTAGCACTCGACGACGCCCCAGCTAATCGGATAGTAGTTTATCGTCGTACCCCGCAACGCCAATGGACTAGATTGCGAACCATCGCACTCCCTCCCAATCCCCCAATTGCCAATCCTAGCAATGACTTTGGCTACAGAGTGACCCTCAAACTAGCCATATCGGGAGACAAGCTGGTAATTGGTAAAGTCGTATCTAAAACGAGCACCGGATATGTCACCGTTATTTCAGGCACTCGCCGCTATTCATTAGCTGCTAGTGGCGAGATTGCCCTGAACAAAAATTTACTTGTTGTAGGTAGCACTACCAGCGAGCAAAAGGGGAAACTTGCCATTTTTAACTTGGCAGATGCTACGCCATCCCCACGAAATCTCGCCATTCCTATCCCAGTGAGAGAGATCGCGATCGCCGATAAATATATAGTTGTTGCCGAGCAACTTGAGGTTACTCAATTCAATCGGAAAAACCGCAAGATAGTAACATTGTTTGTGAACATTGCCGATCTTTCTATTACTTCTGCTAATGGGTTCGGCGAGATTTCTACCTATGGAAATAAACTAGTCCGTAGCTATTCATCTACAGATGATAATGAAGTGACTGGAAAAATAGAGCTATTTAATCTGGGCACCATGCCGCCAAAATCGCTAGGTTCGCGTAACGCTAATATTCTCAGTAGCTTTCTTACAAACAACTATCTGTTTACTGTTGAAAACCAAAATTCTCGTATTGCGGTCTGCATCGCATCATCCTCCAAGTAGATGTTGTTGCATCGATCGCGCACTCAAATATCTTAATTACTAAAAACATCGTCTTATGACCGTCACCCCTCCAGATAATAGAGCAGTTGTTGCATAGTTCGATCGAGCGGGGCATTATAGATTTGTAGGTTGGGTTGCGGATGCACGCTCTGGAGGAAACCTCTAGATTGAGCGCAACCTTGCAGAAGAATGAAACTAGAGCATACCCAAACTATTTTTGGGAGTGAAAATGACATTAAATCGCTTATTACAGATCGCACTATTAACAACAATCCCGCTCTTCGTGTGCGCGCTAGACATCCGAGCCGTCTCCGCAGATTGTATCGATCTTCAGTCAGAAGGCCTGCGAGGAGCTGGTAGTGCTTTAGTTGCCAACGAACGGTTTTTGGCGATCGACGATACCCTAGCTAACCGGATCGTAGTTTATCGTCGTACCCCGCAACGCCAATGGGCTAGAGTACGAACTATCGCACTCCCTCCTAATCCCCCAATTAGTGACGATCCTAGCTCTATCTTTGGCTACATTGCGACCCGTCATAAACTGGCCATATCGGGAGACAAGCTGGTCATTGGTAAAGTCATCTCTAAACAAGTGCGCCCCGGATCGCAAGAAGAAGCACTCTACCCATATAAACCTCCAGCAGAGAAAGGGATGGCTTATGCTGGCGCTGTCTATCGCACTTCACTCACTTCAAATTCTCCATTAGAGCGAATCGATCGTCCAAAAGACAAAGAATTAGCGGGTCTATCTGTGGCTGCTGATGGCGGAAAGATCGCTTTTTCAGTGGCTACATACGACAGCAAATCCCTCGGATATGTCACCGTTATTTCTGGCTCTCGCCGCTATTCATTAGCTGCTAGTGGCGAGATTGCCATGAAAAAAAATTTACTTGTTGCAGCAGATCTCACAGTTCGCGAGCGACAGGGGAAACTTACCATTTTTAACTTGGCAGATGCTACCCCATCGCCACGAACGATCGCCATCCCCCTGCCAGTAAAAGGGCTCGCGATCGCCGATAAATATATAGTTGTTGCCGAGCAACTTGAGGTTAATCAATTTCCTCAGAGCAACCCGCATATATCAAGGTTCCCAAAAACATTGTTTGTGAACATTGCCGATCTTTCTATTACTTCTGTTGATGGGTTTGGCAAGATTTCCACCTATGGGAATAAACTAGTCCGTAGCTATCCATCTACGGCTGATAATGAATCCATTGGCAAAATAGAGCTATTTAATCTGGGCACCATGCCGCCAAAATTGCTAGGTTCGCGCAAGGCTGATATTCGGCGCAGCTTTCTGGCGCAAGACTATTTGTTTACTGTTGAAGACCGAGACTCTAATAGTATGATTTGCATAACGTCATCCTCTAAGTAGCTGTTGTTGCCTAGTTCGCGCACTCAAATATTCTAATTACTAAAAATATCGTCTTATGACCATCACCCCTCCAGATAGTAGAGCAGTAACAACTAGTTTTAATACCTTTCCACTCAATGCTGTCGTAGCTATAGATTCTCAATTCGCTGCTATTGGTGTTACTGGTACTGGTACTGGTATTACTATTGCCCCCAATTATGTTTTGACTGCTGGACATAATGCCTATGATAAGAGTAATTTACTCACAGCTACCAATCTTAGGACTACCATCAGTGCCAATCTGACTAGTCTCAATTCAAGAATCATTGGTACTCCTGGCGATCCTCCCGCCAACGTTATCAATGCCAATGTTTATTTTCCCAAAAATTACAATACTTTTGGGAATACAAAACCAGAAAATGATATTTCACTTTTTAGAACGATCGATGCGCCGATTACTGCGGCTAATACTGTCGGTCTACTAGCTTTTGTTAACTCGGATACAGCCCAAAGCCTGACCATCACTACTGCTGGATATCCAGATGGAATTACTTCTATCTATAATGGCGGCACGACTTTGGTACTTTCTCCAGGTACAGGCACTGGTACTATTACCACTACCGAAAGCGGTGGTCTGTTTTACTATAGTGACAATGTAGACACGGAAGCTGGGCAGAGTGGTAGTGGTGTTTGGCATATTTTAGACGGAGATACAGCTCCTCGCGTTTTGGGAGTACATACTCGCGGTTATAGTGCCAGTAATGTTGGTTCGATCCAAAGCAATAGTGGAAGACTACTTACAACTGATGTGTACACCAAAATAATCGATCGAATTCAGGCTGATTCTGGTGTGGCTGATGCAGCGACTTTACCAGAAAATGCTTTGGTTGGCTCCGATTCAGACTTGTTTTCTTTCCTTGCTGATAGTGGAAATGACATTATTACCGGATCGTATCGTAGGGAAAGAATTTTAGGCAAAAGTGGAGACGATCGACTGTTTGGGGGCGGTAGTGATGACCGACTCGAAGGTGGCGACGGTGTAGACCAGGCTCTTTTTTCAGATCTATTTACTAACTATACATATAGCATTACCGATCCTACTAATAAATTCTTTACCTTCAATCATACTAAAGGTACTCAAGCTGATGCTCAGGACAGTCTGAAGGAAATTGAGTTTGGGGTTTTTGAGTATGTAGACAGCGATAAAGATGGTAAAGATGATGATAGTAATTTATTTTATGTACCGCTCCAAGTAGATGCTAAAGACAATACAAAACTGAAAGATGGCCCAGAAATAAGTCCAGAAAAAGATATTTTAACTAGCAGTGGCAGTAAAATCGGTACCATTACAGTCAAGTCTTCAGCTTGGACTTTTGATGGCGATGTGAACTATAACCTGACGTTGGGATCGAAACAAGGTACTCTATTTAACTTCGGCTATATTATCGATACATCGGGTAGTATGACCGGAAACCCCCTGACTCAAGCGAAGAATGCTTATCAGACGCTCACCCAATCTCTGATTGATAAAGGAATCGCTGCAAATAGTGAATTTGCTGTCATTGAATTCAACAGCTTTGCATCTCTTACTGGCCCCATCGATGCAGCTACGGCGATCTCTAAAATTAATAGTTTATCAGCAGGTGGCGGCACAGAATTTGGTGACGCTCTAAACAAAGCGCAGCAATTTTTTCAGTCTCGCAACAACAATGCTACCAACATTGCCTATTTTCTCTCTGATGGATTTGGGAGTGGTGCTAGCACAAGCTTACAAGCATTTGCCGAAGTGCGAGCTTTTGGGATCGGGGGAGCAGACTTGACCTCCTTAGACATTATTGACTCTGATGATGCTGTATCGCTAACTAATCCGGCGGACTTAGTGACACAGTTCAACTCATCTACCTTGGACAAAGACACAATCGATCGCATTGATGTCAAATTAGGCGGCACGGTGGTAGCTACAATCGCCCCTAACCAGTTGACAGTAGATGCGCTGGGTCGTCTGAGTTATGAAGGAGTTCTGAGCGATCTCACCGTCAGTCGTACCGCTGAAAATCAGGTTGCTTTTGAGGTAATTTTTAAAGACGGTACGCCCACCACTACCCTCAATTACAAAATCACTAGCGGTCAAGAGCAAGTTAGCACTCAATCTAATAGTGGAACTAAAGAAGTTATTACTTTTAGTGTCAATCAAGCAGATTTCCTCGAATCAGCCGCTGCTAAAATTACCGATCGAGAAGTCAATGCTAATGACTTAGCCAATACCATTACGGTTACTACTGGCAACAATATATTGCGGGGTAATGGTGGTAACGATCGATTTATTCTCAATGGCGGAACTAATTTGATTGACGGTGGTGAAGGGATAGATACTGTCAAAATTAACAAAACACAGGCTACAGCGGGTGCAATTACCAAAAATGGTAATATCGTGAATATTGGTACCAATACTACGCTGCTGAATACAGAGTTTATTGAATTAGATGATGTTCGATTGGCTGTCGATACTCTAGCAATCATCCCCATTATTACGCTCAAAGAGCGAATCATCTCGCTGGTAGAAGGTAACAGTGGTAGGAAAACAGCGACTTTTACAGTAAATCTTTCTAGTGCTAGTACTAAGGATGTGGCGATCGATTATACAACTCGATCCAGCAAGGCCACTGCGGGATCGGACTATACAACTAGTTCGGGCCAGCTTACGATTGCGGCGGGTCAAACGTCTGGCACGATCGATGTTGAAATTCTCGGCGATACTCTAGCAGAAGGAGACGAACGGGTTTTCCTAGATCTGGCGGTGTCGAGCGGAGCTACCTTCGCTGACAACTCAACTAAAGCTAGCGCCGGGATAAACATCGAAGATGATGATAGTGCTATTGGCATTTCGATTACTGCCGATGACCCCTCTGTTATTGAGGGCGACCCAGATCGGCCCTCAAAACTAATCTTAACTTTAGACCGCTTTGGCAGCCTGCTGAATACAGATACGATCGGCTATCAGCTCGGATCGACTGGTGCCAAGCCAGCTCAGGCGGATGATTTTGTAAATGGTTTTGCACCAGGTCAAATTACGTTCGCTCCTGGTGAGCGTTCTAAAAGTCTGGAAATATCGATCGCTCCCGATCTCAATATTGAAGGCGATGAAACTTTTGGCTTAACTCTTACTAGCTTGGCGGGAACGGCTACTGTATCCGATCGAGAGTTAGTGCTGACCATTCGCGACGATGATGGTATTGTAGTTAAGCCAAAATTCGATCTCCAGAAAACCACTGAAGACATTTGGACAGCTATTGGTAGTGGGAAAGTCAAGGTTGCTCTTATGGCTAAAAACAGCGATCGACTCAACGAGATCGGCGTTTTTAAACTCGCTGCCGACAATACTATTAATGGCATAGCACCAGGTGCCGCAGGATTCGCTAAAGCAGCTTTGACTAACAGTACTACCTTATTTACAGCCCTTCCTGACTCCACTGCAAATGGACTCGATTTGAGCCGCGTTTTCCAGGTTGATAACAATGAAAGAGTGGGCTTCTTCTTAGTCAATAACGGCAGTATTCAAGACAAACTGAAAGAGAATAACTTCAATAATGTCGTCTTCTCGATCGACTCTGCTAACCTCAATAGCAAAGATTATCTGAAAGTCACTAATAACGCTGGTGAGTTTACCCTAAATTGGGAGCAAGGCAATGACGAATCTTTCCAAGACCTTACAGTTAGCTTGGCGATCGACAATAGCCCAAATTCGGCACTCAGCTCAATTGCTAATCTCCAAGGCAAAAGTGAAGGAGAAATCCTAGATCTCCGTACTTTCGCTGGACAGACTCTCGAAGCCACTTTTAACGTTAGACGAGAAGCCGCTTTCAACAATATTGTGGGTTTTTACAAAATTGAAGATGGTGAAGGCACTGTTAAGTCTGTTACTGGTGCTGCACTCAGACCCCAAGATCGAGGATATGGACTAGCTGCGCTAGCGAACAAAATTGCGGGCATAGACTTGGTAGGCGAAAACTTAAAAACAGTTACAACCACTAAAAATTTTGCTGGTGGTGCCATGTATGCGCCATTCTTAATTATTGATGGTAATGTTGGCAATGATAATGCTTTCGTTTTAACTCCATTTGCTGCGGGTAATTATGGCCAATTAGATCGCGTTCGATCGCTAGGTAATAATGTTTTTGGTTTTGAAGATTTACTAGTGGGCAGTGACAATGATTTCAATGATTTCATCGTTCAGACTAGCTTTAAAACTATTTAGGTCGAGCTATTACTCTACAGCATAAATCTAGTTACTATTTTGAGAAGACTGGGGGACTGGGGGACTGGGGGACTGGTAGCAAGAAATGATGTCCTTACTTGCGCCACTCAGTACTAGCGGAATGTGGGTTTTACCTATTCCCTATTCCCTATCCCCTATCGCAGAAACGGCAAAATCACCTCATACAATTCTGCTGGATACTCTTCGTGCATTCCCAGCGTTCCGGGTAAGGTATGACTGATGACGTGCGGAACTTCGGCGAGGGCGAGCATTTCGGCTGTTGATTTGGGTGGGCTGCTTTGACCGATCGCGATGAGCACGGGTATACTCAGAGACTGAAGATGAGCGATGGCAGATGCTCGATCGAGATAGGGATCTAGTCCCCCAGTGACAAAAGCGCCAGCACCATATCTGGCTCCTGGTTGTTGAGTTATTTGGCGTTTTTGGGTGAGTAAATCGGGCGTTAGTTTATGGGCATCAGCATACACATGTCGCCGATACATGAAGGCGAGAAAACTCGGCGTAGTAGTTAGTTGATATAATAATTGACCGATTACTGGCGTGCGAATTAGTTCCCGAATGCCCTTAAGCCACGGCTTTTGTCCCCGCGCCATCGTCGGCAATGGCCCGCGCCAGGTTGGGGCAACTAAAATCAACTCGGACACGCTATTTGGCACCGTAGCGGCGAGATTTAGGGCATATCCCGCTGCATGTCCGGCGGCGATAATCGCGATCGGCGATCGATAAATATCGCGCACAAATTCTGCCAAAAACTGACGATACAGCGGCGGTGCATAATCTAGACGAGATCGATCGCTATCGCCAAAGCCTGGAAAGTCTACAGTCGTCACTTGATACTGCGACTTCAATAGCTGCGCCAAGCCCGACATCTCAGTCCGACTAGAAACAGTGCTAAAGGCAGGTAAAAGTAAAATTGGTTTACCGACACCTTCAGTTTCATAAGCAACGCTTACAGGCTGCCCTTGCCAGCTCCACTGATATGTGGACGTGCTGGGATTGACAACATTCGATTCGATACTAGTCAGATTAGACATTATCTTGCTGGGAGATGGGAGATGGGAGATGGGAGATGGCAGTTCGGCTGTCGCTCACTGACCATAGGGGGGATGGGGAGACGGGGAGACGGGGAGACTGGGAGACTGGGAGATTGGGGAAACTTAGTGGCTTATTCTTTTACCTCTTACCTTTTACCTCTTACCCATTACCCATTACCCCTTACCTCTCATCTTAACGATCCAGTTACCAAACCTGCGCCAGTTGGCTTTGACTACTTTATGCTGTGCGATAAAGTGGATGACAATGAAGATGGCAAAAACTTTGGATGTCCGGCTATGAGCGGCACCTGCTTGAGATGCGCCTGCGGAACTGACTGGAAATAAGTCCGGCATGGGAATACCAAATAGGCTAATGTTATTGGCTTGGTAAGCATTTGATAGCCAATAACCACTCAGGGGTACTGCCAACATCAGGAGATACAACACTGTATGTAAACCAGTCTTGAAATACCAATTGCTAGTAAATTTTGGTAAATGCTTGGTGTATTTTTTGCCCCATACTCTCAACAAGAGATAGCCGCGCCAGCCGAGTAGTAGCAGCACTAGTACGCCAAATGATTTGTGAGCGGCATAAAATAGTTCGCGAAAGCTAATTTCCGATGGTAGTCGTTCGAGTGAGATCCCACTGGCAAACAAAATTAGGTAGAGTCCTGCCATCCACCAATGAATAGACATCAGTTGTTTGAAGACAGAATTGAGTCGGGTTGGTGGTGCTGCTGACATGTGCGGTTAGCTCTAGTTGAGATCGCGATCGAGCGGGTAGTTATTTTATAGTAATGTGTCTGGACTTCGATCGAGCAGCTTTCACCCTGAGCTGTTCAATCATTTTGGGCGTGCTCGAACTCATAGACGTAGAACAAACCAATGAGTTTGCCGATGCCATAGCCTAGAGCTGTCAAGCCCAGCGAGATGGCTACCCGTCCGCCAAAAGCGATCGAGACTACACTGGTTTGCTGCATTAGGGCAAGCGAACGTGATTCTAATAATATCGCTATTACCAAGATCGCGATCGCGAGTCCATAACTGCCAACTCTCGCCCATTGCAACCGCTTGAGGGCAGTTTGGCAATACTGACAATCGGCGGTGTGGGTGTGCCACACGTCGAATAGCACTTGCTTATTGAGTTCGGCGGGTGGAAGTTGGGAATCGCCAGTCCAAGGGACGCCTCCACCAGCCCGTTTTTCGAGCCACTGGCGGAAGGTAATCGTCATTTTATCCTGGGGATTGGGCGTATATACGGCATCCAGCCAGCGATCTTTAGTTGCCATCGTCCGTTCCTGGTAGTGAAGAAATACCATGTCTTGATGAAGAAATAGCGACGCGAGAATGTGTCCGAACCAAGTCGGCATCGGGAGGGCGAAAAAACCCAAGCCGGGCGGTAATTTACCCTGAGTATTTTTAACTAAGATCTGGGTACCGATATGCCGACACCAACCGGGGCGAGTGGGGATGGCGTATAGCACTAAAATTAGCTGCCCTTCGTCGGTGAAGGTAGTCGTAATCTTCATCAGACAAGGCGGCTGGAAGTCGTGGATGGCTGCCATAATCGGCGCACCTTCTCCCTGAGTCACGCCGAAGGAAAAGCCCTCCTGAGTCGAAATTTCGCGCAATCGGGGCATATCATAATACTTGGCATCACGATCGCGATCGCCGACGAGTCCGTGATGTGAAACGGGCACATGAGCGGGATCGGCGACATTTTCCATGAAATAGTCCCAGCCGTAAGGCATGTCCCGAATATTCCAAAATAGCTTCACGACTCGCCCAGATTTATCGTCTAGCTCGGGAATGGTGCGGGGCGATCGCGTTTTGCTCTCGATCGCTCCCTGCGTGCCAGCTTCCGCCCACACCCATAATAATCCCTGTGCTTCCTGGGTAGGATACGCGATCGCGCAGGATTTAGGATTGGCGCGATGTTGGGCTTCTAACTCGGATGTTTGGGACTGGGGGATTTTGGTACAGTTGCCAGCCCCATCAAATCGCCAACCGTGGTAGGCGCACAATAGCGTACCATCGGCTTCTACACGTCCTTCGGATAAGGGCGCAAGCCGATGGGGACAGGCATCCTCAAAGCATTGCCACTGTTGCGCTCCATCCCGCCACAACACGACATTTTTGCCCAATAGTTGCAACGAGTGGGGTTTGTGGGGATCGAGAAATTCAATGACAGCGACGGGATACCATTGCTGCGTCCATTGGAAATCGGCACTGCTGCAAGGATTTGATTCAGACTTACCCGCGATCGTGGAAATGGCTGTCATTTTATCCGCCTCAGCTCTGAATTTTATCTATACTTTATTGAAACAGATTTACTGGCTGAGGGTCAATGTAGGTTTGTCGTCGATCGCTCGTTAATCAGTGTTCTAGTGGATAGTGGATAGTGGATGACGAAGAGTGCGGGAAACAAAGGCGGGCGTCGCCGATCGAGATGTAAGGTGAATAGTTAAGCTCACATCTTGCACCAGCGATGTGAGTAAGCACGATCGCCGATTCACGACTGTAGCTATTGACGATCGCCAATTCGCGATCGAAGATCGGTGGTATCTCCTAAATCGATCGCGATTTTCGGGAATTGGATATCGCTCGATTGAATCGGATAAGTATCAACTCGCGTTTTCTCAGTCACAGTGGCTGCGCGTCACCCCCAACTAAATTAAAATATATGGCGAAGAAAAGTATTATTACGGCGGTAGCATTGGTAGCGGCTGCTGGAGCGGGATATGCCGGGTATAAATATGTTTATAGCGGTGAAAGTAACGCGGGCGATCTGGCGACGGTGATTCCAGAAAATGCTTTGATGGTAGCGTATGTCTCTAACGAACCCGAAACCTGGGCGAAGCTAAAAAAATTTGGGAATCCCGAAGCTCAAAAAATTGTCACCGCGCAAATCCAAGAGGTAAAACAGCAGTTACTCGCCCAAACTCAGATGGATTTCGATCGAGAAGTCCAGCCGTGGCTGGGTAACACCATGATGGCAGTTTTACCGAATGCTGAAGCGAAATCTGGCACCCCGCGCTTCTTAATCGCGATCGGGGTTAAGGATAAACTCAAAGCACTTGACTTTGCCAACAAACTCAAAGCTCAAAGTAAAGAACCGACTAAAGAATTCGACTACAAAGGGATTAAAATTACCAATAGCGGTACGGGTAGCCGAGCAACCTTTAGCGCACTCGTTAACGATCGATTGGTACTCGCACCTGAAAAACGCTCGGTAGAACAAGCGATCGATACTGCCAACGGGCAACCTTCCCTGGCTAACAAAGCCGGAAATGACTGGTTTAGAGGCGATAGCCTCCAACTCAAACAGCCGATTGCTGCCTTTTATATCCCCAATTACAGCCAAGCGCTGCAACAAATGCTCGCGTCTAGCAAGCAGCCAATCCCACTCGATGCAGCGACTCTCGCTCAATTGAACAAAATTCAGTCTGTCGGCGGTGGCATCGCGATCGATGATGCGGGGATTAGAATGAAAACAATTGCCAAAACCGATGGCACGATATTAAGTTTACCCGCCACCTCAACTAAAGCGCTCGGCAATTTTCCCGCCGATACCTTCGCGTTATTTGGCGGTACTGGCT
>NZ_JANLWO010000087.1:0-10811 GCF_031364565.1 Chamaesiphon sp. OTE_20_metabat_361 | reverse complement strand
ACCTCAGCGCGATTTGGGTCGCTCCCAAGTTTGGGAGCGATTCGCGCACGCCTCTGTTCCCCGACGGTTTAGCGGCGTTTTTATGTCTAGGGTTCCCCCCGAATAAAAAAACGACAAGACAGCGAATCAGCGACGCGCTCAACACGGAGGTTCCCACCACGTCGAGCGCGTCAAGACAAGACAGAGGGGAGCCAGAGCCGGAGGCGATGGCGGGGTGAGGGCTGGGGTGGGGTAACACAGATCTGTAGGTTGGGTTGAGCCTCGAAACCCAACACACCTATAGATTACCTCCGGTAGGCTTCGCCAACGATTGTGTGGATGCCCTAGTTTCATTCTTCAACCCAACCTACTCCCCTAACTTTTGTTAGAAGCGAAATCCCTAGAAATCCCCCTTAAAAAGGGGGACTTTAAAGCCCCCTGCTTGGTGCGCTACACTGTTGGGGAACCCGAACAGTACAAAGCAAAACGCTTTTTAAGGGGGTTGGGGGATTTAGATCTCGAAACGGAGCAACAACCTACTAAGTAGGTAGGCGCAATAATTTATAAAATAGATGATACCTGAAACCTAGTTGGTGGGCAGTGCCCACCCTACTGGGACGACTAAAAAAGGGGGACTTTTAAAGCCCCCTGGGAAAGGGGGTTGGGGGATTTAGATCTCGAAACGAAGCAACAACCTACTAAGTAGGTAGGCGCAATAATTTATACAATAGATGATACCTGAAACCTAGTTGGTGGGCAGTGCCCACCCTACGGGATATCTCCCCTAAAGCCTAAAACCTGATCCCTAAACCTGCTGTGGATGATGGTTGCGAAGGAGCTTAACAACATCGGCTACCAACATCGCTGGCTCGATCGGTTTGGAAAGTAGGATTTGAAATCCATAAAATAGCGAAATATCGCGATCTTTCTTGGTATTATAAGCAGTCAGTGCCGCCGCCAAAATCTTCCCGCCCGATTCCGCCGCCAAAGCCCGGACTTGACGGATTAACGACCAGCCATCAGTGTCTGGCATCGCCAGATCGGACAGGAGCAGATCGTAGTGAGGATTTGCCTGTAGTGCCAGCAGTGCTGCGTCAGCACCGCCAACTGCTGTCACTGTTGCCCCAGCTCGTTCGAGGATAATGGTAATCAGTGCGAGGATACTTTCATCGTCTTCGACAGCGAGAATGTTCTTGCCCTGCAAAGGCTGAGCTGCGATCGCAGCCAACTTCGTGGCTGGTGTATTTGTTAACTTCGATTCTGTCATCATAGGTAAGGATGGTAAGTTTTGCGAGTTTCTGCTCCGCCGGAGCGACTGTACCAACAAGTAATCGGGTGAGATCGGAAAAGTGAAATTTGGATCGCTGGTTTAGCGTTTGGTGCAGAGGATCGTACTCGAAATTTGGCTGCAAAATTTCGATCTCTCTTAAGCTAGTTTTTAACGCTATCTAAATTTACCACTATTGACTGAGATAAAACCGAGCCGCGATCGCTGTTTTTGCCACGGCGCTATTGTCGTCGGGTGTGACAATCTGTGAAAATGTAGACATGTGGCTCGATCTCGGCATCACTGGCGAATGCGAAGCGCTGCCTCGATCGGGTCGATGCCGATCGAGGATGCAGCGTCTTAAATGGTGCCAGTTATTGGGGTAATATTTGTGACAGTGGCTGCCTTAGCCGATCTACAAGGCAATCGACATTTAGAGTACGTCCAGCGATCGGCTCTTTGAAAATATACATTTAGGTAGATGAATGTATTGTGTTAATGCTTTATACTTGCCTCGATCTGTGCTTGCGAATATTGAAACTGTAAATTGTAAATATTGCATAACAGCTCGTTACTCGTATCGAAAACTACAAAATTCACATCACAATCTATTTATATTTCCAAGTATAGAAACGATGAATCCTAAAATTAAACCTTAAAATTTAATTTTCAGTCGCACCATCAAGCGTAGATCGATCGAAATACTCAATCTTTTCACTAATCGCTAGCGTCGAGCAAACATAGGATCGCACACCATCCGTCTTGAAAAAATCTCCTAAAAATGCTCAAATATCAAGCACTCAAAGTCACTGTTGAAATTAGTACCTCCGTCCTTTATCCTTGGGAGATTGGCGACTATTTTAAATACAATGGTCAAAAATATCGCATCGAAAAAATCATTCGCGAAACAAAACAGGCGCGGATCGATGGCACGATCGGGGAAATATCCGCAGATACTCCGATCGATGACCAAATCATCACTAGCCTGGTAGTTGGCACTTTAGTTAGGTAACTGACTCATCAATGGCGCAACCGGAATCTAGTTTGCGCAGATCTCCTGCTATTTTGGGGAAATAGCGTACTTAAACATCAATCGCTCGTGCCATCAAAACCCCTTTCCCCTTTCCCATCTTGAGAGCGGATGTGGGAAAACTCTCACCCACCCCAAGATCGAGTCCGATTACTGGCGATCTGTGCGGACTAGACCTCTATAATGGTTTTAGCTTTATAGATCGACTCAAACAATCGCAAATGACAATTTTCTGGGGCAACCTCATCAAACCGAGGTGGATGGACGCATGAGTGGTGACTTTGAGGAGATTTATGATGCGATCGTCGTCGGATCGGGTGCTAATGGCGGCGTAGCGGCGAAAGAACTGGGCGAACGGGGGTTGAAGGTACTCGTCCTCGAAGCAGGGCGGACGATCGATCCTGATGCCGATCTGGGGCATCCGGTGCGGGATATGACGAAGCGACTTTACAACTTGGCGTCCCGGCGGCAGTCATATCAGTCGATGCACCCTGGGTACTGGAAAGCAAACCCCGATCTATTTATTGACGAGCAAGATAACCCATACACGACACCACCCGATCGACCCTTCTCATGGATTCGCGGTCGGCAAGTGGGCGGTAAAAGTCTCACCTGGGGCGGGATTACCCTCCGGCTGTCGGATTATGAGTTTAAAGCAGCCAGTCGGGACGGTCACGAGCAGGATTGGCCGATCGCTTATGCCGATTTGGTGCCCTATTATAGTAAGCTAGAGCGATTTTTTCAGGTGCGCGGCGATCTCGATGGGCTAGCACAACTGCCCGATGGCGACTATCAACCGACGATTCCCCTCACTCCCGGCGAATTACACCTCAAGCAAGTCGTAGAAACCCGCTGGCCCGATCGTCAATTAATTGCGTCGCGCGGATTTGGACTGCCCAAACCCACCGCCGCCCAGCCGTGGCCGCCGTCTTCCAGTCAGGGTTCCTCACTCCAAGCGGCGCTTGAAACGGGTAATGTCACGCTCCAAGCGGATGCAGTCGTCAGTCACGTTATTTTCGACCCTACCACCCGCCAAGCTACAGGGGTAGCATATATCGATCGCCTCACCAAGCAACAGCACCAAGTATCCGGGCGGACAGTAGTCTTATGCGCCTCAACAATCGAGTCAGTGCGAATTCTCCTCCACTCCACCGCCAAATATCAGCCCCACGGGTGGGTGGATAAATCGGGCTTGCTCGGGCGCTTTTTGATGGATCACGTTTCGACTGCAACCTTCTTCTTTATCCCCGGCTTGCCACCACCCGCCACACCCTTCCCGCTCTCCGGCTGCGATAGCTTTTTCATTCCCTGCTTTGTCAATTTGAAGTCCCAAGCTGAGGATTTTTTGCGCGGCTATGGGATTTGGGGCGGGGTACAACGCTTCGATTTACCAGGCATCGTGCGGAAAGTGGGGGCGGGTTCGATCGGATTTGCGATCGCCCATGGGGAAGTCTTACCCCGCTATGACAATCGGGTGCAGCTAGACGCCGCTGTCGTCGATGCCTGGGGGATTCCAGTACCGCACATCGAGTGCGCCTGGTCGGACAATGAGCAGCGGATGCTCGCCCACATGCACGCCCAGATCGACGAAACGATCGCCCTAGCTGGCGGTAAACCGATGAAGTTAACCGAGATGTTTCGGATGCCCCTAGTGGGCAATTTCGTCCGCAAGATGGAGGAAACCATGTCATTTTCGGCACCGCCCGGTTATTACATCCACGAAGTCGGTGGGGCGCGAATGGGTACAACTCCGACTAATTCCGTCGTAAACGATCGCAATCAATGTTGGGATGCGCCGAATCTATTTGTCACCGATGGAGCCTGCTGGCCGTCGTCGGGCTGGCAAAGTCCGACTCTGACCGAAATGGCGATTACCGCACGGGCTTGTGAATTTATCGCCACCAAGCTGGAGCAAGGCGGTTTTTAGGTAAAGTATCGAGTCTTTGCCCGCTAAGTTTTAAACGCCGATCGATCGGTCAAAATGCTGACAGGAAAGCTGTTAGCTCTGGGCAAATTAAGAACATCAAAATGCGCCCCAGAGTAGACGAGAACTGTAACCATGAACCGACTTGTTAATTCCTTCCTGCTGAAATCTTCAGTTGTTCTAGCAATGGCGATCGCGATCCTGCCAGCGATCGCCACAGATCGATCCAGCGCAGAACCAGCATCGCGTAATGCCACAACAGCGGCCAAATCCACACCCACAAGCAGCAACAACACCTCAACTGTAAATCCTAGTGCTACCCAGGTAGCAACCAAAAGCTTGCCGCCAATTGCCGATATCAATCTCGTGCTTCAGCTCAAAGAACGGAAAGTATATGTTTATAGAGGTAGCCAGATCGTTGCTGCTTATCCAGTTGCGATCGGTAAAAAAGGCAGCGAAACACCGACAGGCGAATGGCAAGTTATGGAAACGATCGTCAATCCTGGTTGGACGAATTTTAATACGGGGAAAATGATGCCGCCTGGTAGAAATAATCCGCTCGGATCGCGCTGGATTGGTTTCTGGACTGATGGCAAAGATACGATCGGTTTTCATGGCACCAACAAACCCGACTCGATCGGTAAAGCTGTATCCAGTGGCTGCGTGCGGATGCACGACAGAGATGTGCAAGCACTCTACCCGCTGATTAAAGTCGGTACGATCGTCAGAGTTGTCAAGTAATAACGTAAGTCGATCGCATTAATACATCGTGTAGGGTGGGCACTGCCCACCAGCTAGGATCTCGACGATTTCTATCTAATAAATATTTGAACCTAAGTAGGTGGGTGCAATTATTTATAAAATAGATTAAGCCTGAAACCTAGATGGTGGGCAGTGCCCACCCTACGCAATATCTATCTGAATTTTATAGTACAGCTTCGGCGGACTTCGCATCATCAGCCGCGACTTTAGTCGCAGGTAAAAGTAGATAGCAACTTGGATTAAACGATCGAAGATTTACGCGCATGTTCGGTATAAGCTGCTGTAGCAAGTAATGACACGATCGTCAGTGGAAATGTCAAACTCCACCAGGATTCTGATACCAATACAAAAAAGGCGGCGGCTAGTCCACCCAAAGCAAAGCCCGCAATTACCGGAACGAACCGCCCCATGCGTTCCCAGGCTTCAGCCGCTTCTTGCTGACTAGCCTCGCTTGCTGGAGCTAATTTTGCACTTACAAACTGCACCAAATCGATCGTCAGTTGGGTAGTATTTCCCGTCATTACAGTTGTCGGAATATAGCTTTTAAAAACACCTTTAGCCTCCTTCATCAGCGCGTTCTGAATTGCCATCGCGACTACTCCAGAAATCCCGATCGGCAGGATATATTCTTCCTGAACATCTAATAGTAACGCTGGGGAAAGTTGGGTACCAATTACTAAGAAAATACCTAACGCGATCGCTTCAGCCGTCAGTAATACGGCAAATACCGACCACTTTTTACTCCGTGCATATCGGGCTAGTAATGAAGTGAGGGCAACTGTGATAATAAAAGTGGGTAACATCAGCAACCGCGTCATCGTGGTTTCGGCATCTTCGCTGACAAAAGACGAACCCGCTAGGGCAATATTCCCCGTGACATGAGCGGTGAAAATTCCAAATAAAATGATAAATGCCGATGTATCTACAAATCCGGCTACCCAACTGAGCAAGAATCCCGCAGGTACATCTGCGATTAGAAAGGCACTCAAATTCGGAATAGCGTTATTACGTGGGGCGACTGTCATGGTGCGTTCTCCCGATCGACTAATTTATGCAGTAGTTTAAGCGATCGATCTCAATTGGTTTCGTCTCTGGAGATACATAACTAGAAGGTAATCTCGTATACAGTATACAATTAACAAATGCGAGACTATAGACCATAAATAGCTGGCAGTGATACTTCTAGAGATCCTTCGGGCAGCAGAAGGATCGAGATAATTAACGTTCGGGATGGGATAAGAGGATCGTAATATGACACGAAGAGATGAAATTAGTACTTTCAACGAACACGAACTACCTGAAGCTCAGAGTTATCCGAGCCTAGCGACACAGGGTTCGGAACTCATCTACGGGCTGCACGACAAACCACCTGTAGTCGAGTCGATTTTTGTAGCGGTACAGCATGTTTTAGCAGCATTTGTCGGGATTGTCACACCGCCGCTAATTATCTGTACTAGCTTGGGCATCGATGCCGCAAATACCAGTTTTCTGATTAGCATGTCGCTATTTGCCTCTGGCATTTGTACCTTTATTCAATGTAAGACTTTTGGGCCGTTAGGATCGGGTTTACTCAGCTTGCAGGGCACTAGTTTTGCATTTCTCGGTGCGATTTTGGGCGTGGGCAACACCGCGATTCAGGCTGGGAGAACGCCCATTCAAGCACTATCATTAATTTTCGGCGTGTGCTTTTTTGGTGCATTTGCCAATGTGATGCTCAGTCGCTTTTTGCATCTATTGAGCAAAGTCGTCACCCCCATTGTGTCGGGAAGTTTGGTGATGCTGATTGGGCTGAGTTTGCTCAAAACGGGGATTACCAGTATGGGAGGCGGTACGGCGGCATTAAAGAACGGTACGTTTGCCAATGCTCAAAACCTCGCTTTGGGTTTTGGCGTATTTGCGATCGTGATTGTCTTGACGCTGGCTAAAAATCAATATATTCGGATGGGCGCGATCGCGATCGGGCTAGTGGTGGGCTATATCATCTCTGCATTCATGGGCATGGTTGACTTTAGTATTTTCACCAAACTGCCACTCGTCAGCGTGCCGATCCCCTTCCGCTACGGGATGAGTTTTGAGTTCGGCGCGCTGATTCCGTTTCTAATTCTCTACCCACTCACCGCCATTGAATCTGTGGGCGATTTGACTGCTACCTCAATGGTGTCCAAAGAACCGATCTCCGGCTCTGTTTACGTCCGCAGAATCAAGGCTGGAGTGCTAGCAGACGGCTTTAACTCATCTTTGGCGGCATTGCTTAATACCTTCCCAATCACCACCTTCAGCCAAAATACAGGCGTGATCCAGATGACGGGTGTGGGCAGTCGCTACGTCGGATTCTTTGTTTCTGGCATTTTAGTATTACTAGGACTATTGCCGATCGTCAGTGGTGCGTTCCAATCCATTCCCCAACCAGTTTTAGGCGGCGCAACTACGGTGATGTTTGGTTCGATTGCCGTGGCTGGAGTCAAGATTATTGCATCTGAAGAGTTAGATCGTCGATCGACAATTATTATTGCAGTTTCTTTAGCACTGGGATTGGGCGTGGTGTTCGTACCAGAGTTATTTAATAATCAGCCTGCGCTCATCAAAAATATGTTTGCTTCGGCAACTTCCACAGGCGGCTTAACTGCTATTTTGCTCAGTTGGTTATTACCTCAACCGTCAACATCTACCGATCCGGCAGTATCGACAGATGGAGAGATTGCCTGACTTACATCTTGCGCCAAAACAGAGTTAATAGTGTTTGAGTGGATAGTGGATAGTGGATAGTGAATAGTGAATAAGTTTTAAAGCTACTTCATCATTTTTTGTATACTCGTGCAAGATGTAAGTTGATAATATTGTCGGTCGTCACCATTTGTTTTAGATTAAAAATTGGAGATTTAAAATTTTATGTTTGCACAAATCATTCGTCAATTAAGTGTATCGATCGCCATCTCGATCGCGATCTTTGGCATGTTGGCAACTATCCAAACTGTTGATGCTCAAGCTGCCAATTTGACTGGCTCTAGACAAAACAACCTCATATTAGCAGATGTCGGCACCACCACTGAAGCCAAACCCTCGCTGGTAGAGCAAGCTAAAACATTAACCGAGACGACAGAAGAAGAGGCAGAAGCGACTGCTAAAGCTGAGAAGAAAGCGGCTAAAGCTGAAGCCAAGAAAGCTAAGAAGTTAGCTAAGGCTGAGGCGAAAAAGGCAAAAAAATTAGCTAAAGCTGAAGCAAAAAAAGCTAAAGAGCTAGCTAAGGCTGAAGCTAAGAAAGCCAAAGAATTAGCTAAGACTGAGGCAAAAGCAACTGAAATGGCTGGCAAGTCGGATCTTAAAAGTGAGTCTGAATCATAGTAAATTATTGAATCTTGTAGATCGCCTATACCAGATCGTTGAGATGAATCGATCGATGGTTCTCGATCTATAAGCCTTATAAATTAGCAGTCCGATCTTAGATGAGGAATACATAACTATGAGACAATTTTTGCTCTCTATTTTATTTAGTTTAATTATGTTCTCTGCTGTGAATAATTGGGCGCAAGCTGCCACAGCTACCGCACCAGTAGTTGAGAAAGGCGTAGACGCGATCGAGCAATTGAAAACGACAATTTTGCCCCAGATTCAAAATATCCTGACACCAGAGCAACAAAAACAGCTCGAAACTACGGTCATTAGCGACAAAGGCAGCATTCGTAAGGCATTTAAATCGTTAATGCTGACACCGGAGCAAAAAACCAAACTGGCGGCAGTGTTTAAGTCGTTACCTAAAAAGGAGATTTTTACTTCGATGACTCCCGCTCAAAAGCGACAGTTTTTTATGACTAAGAAGGAGATATTTTTGCCAGCCTCAGAAGAAATGGCCACATCTAAGTTGAAGCCAGATAAATAGCGATCGGTTGGACTATATTGTCATAACGCTTAATGCAGTTATGACAATATAGTCTAATCGATTTTAAGCGACCTAGAAGACAAATGTAGTTCTGATTACACCGACGAAAGCATCGCGATTGTCGCTATTATGATTGGGTGCAGTCAGCCAAATAATTCCTGGCGTGATGGAAATATCTTTAGTGAGCGCGTAACGGTAAAATCCCTCAATGTGCAGTCCCGTATCGCGATCGCTTCTAGCATTGAGTCCGCTCAATAGAGCTGTCGTACCTGTAAGTTTGGGTTGCATTCCGATAATCAATCCGCCCAAGTTGCCTTTTTGACCCAAATCTGGAAAGGCTAGCGTCAAGGCATACGTCCAGATATCGCCATCGCCGCGCACGGCTCCGGTAACTGCGCGCGCGTTGGTATAGCCGACCCAGCCACCCGCTTGCAAGCCTGGAGAGAGCTTGAAATTGGCCTCTAAGCCGTAAGAATTAGAAGAAATGGCTCGACCTGACAAATTGGACAAGACACTCCCCGTGCCGCTATTGAGTCCATTATCGCTATAAGCATTGACATAAGTAAGCGCGACTGTCCCAAATTTGGGCGTAAAGACAACTTGACCGAGTGCGGCATAGTTGCCCCCAAAGAAACCCGCTCCCTGGGCGGGATTATTGGCTTGGCTGGCTAAATAACCGACTTCTAGCTTCAAGTCTGGACTCAATCTGATATTTGCCGCGCCACCCGTATCGAAACCTAAGCGGTAGATGGGATTGTAGCGTCCAAAGCGCGACAGACTCGCCTGTGAATCGCTGGCTAACGGGTTGACGATATTATCCAGGACATCGATAAATCCAATATTAAAGCCAGTAGCCGCCGTCAATTTGACGCTGTTACTGACGGGAAAATCGTATTTGAGTAGACCGAGAAAAGCTGCATTAGTCGTATCGCCACCGGATTGAAAACTCAGCCGAGTTTCATTGCTCGGAGATGTGTTAGTTACCGGACGCGGATCGATAACATTACTAGCCTGAATGCGGGTAGTGAGCAAATCTTTACCTGTGAAGCTGGTATTAAAATTTATCCTCACTCGATCGGATAATGTAGCATTATAGTTATCACTTTGACCGTTGCTACTCGCACCGCCGAAGGCATCGGTGAAGGCAAAAATTATCTGTCCGCTCAGTTTGGTAGTTGTCGAAAATTGCTTTTTTTCGAGCGTATTCACCTGCGCTTCGACTCGATCGACTCGTTGGCGTAAGGCGGTTAACTCTGTGGCAAATTCGGCTTGCAACCTGCGGATTGTCTCCAAATCTGCCTGAGTAGCGGCATCTGTTGGTGCTGATGCGATTGCGGTTTTGACGCGATCGAGACAATCATTCAATCCGGTGGCAAATTCAGCACGAGTCAGATCGCGATCGGGATATTCAGGATTACAATTATACCTCTGAGCTAAAGACTCCCAATCTTCAAACACTCGATCGGTCTGTTGGATATTCGCAGGTTTTGATAGATTTACCTTTGAAGGTACGGATAAATGTCGATTTGCCAGAGCCAGATGGCCCCATTAAAACTACGACTTCGCCTTTATTGACTGTCAAGCTCACGCCTTTGAGGACGTGAAATCCATTGTCGTAGGTTTTCTCGACATCCTTGGCGACGATTATCGGCTGTAGTTCTTTAGTGCTAACGTTTGTGTGGGTCATTTCCGATTGATAATAAGACATGGGTGTTGTTCTCCTTAAATTGCAAGTTGGGTTCAGATTTTTTACTAGATGGGTTGCGTGGATCTACCCACCCCGCCCGTTGGGCACCCCTCCGAGGAGGGGATTTTTGACAATAGCTTTTGGTTGATGTAATCGGGATGAATGGTGAGCCGAAGGCTCACTAGATGCCTCGCATTGAGAAGATATCGGGGCAAATTAACTAAAACTGAAGTCCAGTAAACCCTCTTAGCCGCAAGGCTAGAGCATAAAATCCCCTCCTCGGAG
>NZ_JANLWO010000081.1:0-4535 GCF_031364565.1 Chamaesiphon sp. OTE_20_metabat_361 | reverse complement strand
CTCGTTCATTCGCACAATTTCTAAATAAAAATATGCTATAAAGCTGCCATCTGGCCTCGAAGTAATCGATCGCAATGACTTCAATTTCAGATGGCAGCTAAATAACTATTCGATAAATTTATAATGCGAATTTATTAACTTTCATCCTAGACTGAAATTGTGAGGATGTCGTGAGGAAAACATATCTTAATCTATATATTCTTGCAAGCAATTATCTTAATATTTATTTCGTTATTTCTTAGAATATTGCAATTTTATTTACTACTCTTGATTGAAATTATCAAATCAGTCTATAGACATATAGACTGATTTTAGCTCGAATTTTCGATGGGATTTCAGTCTAAAGGAATAGACAAAAACTAAAAACCATACAAAAAATCTCCCAATATGAATATGAGGAGAAATTTGCTTGGAATATAATTTGAGCTAATTAAACTATATTTTCCAGATGGAAAGCTACAATCCGATCGAAATTCGTCCCCGTTTACTTTCAACGGAAGGAATAGACTCCAGACTCACGCCAATTAATTGAGCAACTCGAACAGCGGAAGTGATGGCTCCACCATGTAAACCATCACCAAGATATGCTCCCGCATGGTAAGTGTGATTCTCACCATTAGTCGCGACCACTTCATCGCGGTATCGAAAAGATTCCGTCGTATATAAAGGAGTGTGATGTGCTTGGGTATGAATAATTTGCTCTGGTGCAATTAATTCTTCTAGTTGGAATGATAGGAAATAATGCTGTGGTGATGAGATGCCACAAAGTTGATTGAGATAGCCGTTATACCCCCAGTGGGTAACAGTTTGAAAGAAATCAAATTCTGAGGGTTTATGGATGTCAAATCGATCGTACATCGCAGCATCTTTATGAACTATGCTAGTAATATGGTTAGCTTTCCAATTAGCAAACCGTTTGGTTTCAGCGGTAGTTGGATCGGCTAAAAGTGCCATTACTTGGTCTGGAGGCGTGGCAAATACAACTCGATCGAATTCCCGCATTTCACCTGTACACATCATTATTTTGACACCACCAGGACTTCGCAAAATCCGATCGATCTCCACACCCAATACAATCTTTCCCTGAAATCGCTCTAGAATTTTTTCAATATAAGTATACACACCACCTTTCACCCGCACCCAGTTAGTTGAAATGTAGGCACGTAACATTGGTATCGCTAATTATGCCGGAAAATCATCAATTAGTTCAAACGGAATTGAGTAACTATACATTGCTAGCAATTTCAGCCAAGTATCGCGAGCACTTGGATTATTTAGGTATTCCGAAAGTGGGAGACCTGCTAGATTTTGGAGATTTGCAAGTTGGATTCTCAACCATAAGCTAGCAGAACGCGCATAAAGGGTATCAAAGCGTAAATGTTCGATGAGGCGGTGAATACCTAAGAAGTTGTTGTTGGTGGTAACTGACGATAAAAAGCGATCGCCACTATTAAAAAACATCCCCGAACCAACACTCACAGGCTCTAGTTCGACATCTAATTCTGTCATCAATGCGATAAAATCTGTAAACGCAGTCGGAAATTCCAGCACCCCACCCTCAAGAATTTCTGTGCAATCCAATCGATCCGGCTTAACGTTTTTATTCAGCGTCCGAATATGTCCGCCTAAAATGGGTTGTCGTTCAAATACGGTGACATGATGCCCTTGTTTATCGAGCAGATAAGCTGATACCATCCCACTAGCTCCACCACCAATTACCGCAATTTTCATGTGTTAACCTCTTATGTAAAAAATCCCATCCTCGGAAGAGTTGGGTAAAAATCCCCTCCCGGGAGCGACGTTTTTATGTCTAGGGTTCCCCCCGAATAAAAAAACGTCAAGACAGCGAAAAGTGCGGGAACAGGGGTTCCCCCAAGTCGAGCACCTTTTCAAGACAGGGGTGCCCGTAGGGTGGGGTGGGTAGATTTACGCATCAAACAGACTCATGTGTTCCGGCTATTCAACCGCCCAAAATCGCATCCCCAGACAATCGTTGATACAACAACGCCCCCGTCCAAATTGTCGGTGCAAAACCTGGATAACCCGATGAAGCATTACAGAAGTAAAACTTGTCTAGTGAAGTTTCATGATTCAATCGCCCCAAACCCATATTGCGCGGAGTCAAAATCGAGCCGTAGGAATTCCCTTCAGGACACCAACAATAGCGTTCGTTAGTAGTCGGACTACCTGTAATCTCAAACACCAGATGCTTCCGAAAATTCGGCACATAATGTTTTTCGACCACATCGAGAATCGCATCTAAAATCTCTTGCTTTTTCTGCCTGTAAGCCTTGGGATCGCTATCGCGTAATTGCTTAAAGTAGGCATAGTTAGCAACAGTCAGAAATTCAACAATCTGACAATCTGCCGGACAATCTCGACTCGCCTCTGTCAATAAAGTGGGCGTGGTGATGGCAAAACTTGGATTAGAATAGTCATGTCGATCGTACATTTGGGCAAACGCTTCATTCAGGCTTTCGTGCCCCGTATGTGAGACATTCCACTTCCCAAATCCATAGTCGCGTAAGTCGATATCTTTGACAACGCAATAAACCATGTAGTTAGATGCCGAATATTCATAGTCGAGTTTTTTGCGTACAGCTTTAGAAAACTTGTCTAACCCGATCGTTTTTGCAGCTCGTTGAGGGTCGATATTACAGATTACCGTATCGCCCGTGAATTCTGCACTTTGATGAGTGGTGAGATTCGTTGCCTCAACTCCCATCACGGTTTTATTTACGACCCGAAAAT
Source organism: Chamaesiphon sp. OTE_20_metabat_361 (assembly GCF_031364565.1). Taxonomy (NCBI): domain Bacteria; kingdom Bacillati; phylum Cyanobacteriota; class Cyanophyceae; order Gomontiellales; family Chamaesiphonaceae; genus Chamaesiphon; species Chamaesiphon sp. OTE_20_metabat_361. The sequence goes on along the minus strand of NZ_JANLWO010000081.1, from coordinate 1,784 downwards.
TCGTGACTTCATGGTTGAGTAATACTTGTCCACCATTTGATTCGATGACTTTTACAAAAGAATTAATTACAGATTCAAAATGCTGCGTTGGGTAAAATGCTCCTGCTTGATAACCTCTAAATAATGCCACCCACGCAAAGAAAGAAAGTTGGTTGGGCGGTAGTAAAAAATCCAGCCATTGCAGGGCTAAAAGGGTCTGTGCGGCTTGGGGAAGCTGGAATTTATCAAATACATCCTGAAGGGTACTGTTGATGTTAGAGACAGTACTGAACGCCGCCTGGGGATGCTTGAGTAGTTCGATCGGTTTCAGTGGTGGTGCAACTATTTTCAAGCCTACACCAGTCTTCTCGACCTCATTTACAAATTGACGAATGTTGTGAACATGGTCGGGAAACAACGCAGATAATCGATCGATTAATACTTCTGGATCTGAAGGAGTATCCATTTCATAACCAGGCATTCGCATGTGGTCGAAACCATCAGGATCGTATCTTTCAAAGGTTACTTCCCGATCTAATCCTAGTTTTTTGAGTACCTTATTAACTGTTTGTCCTTCACCACAGTCCCAGACATAGTGAAATTGAGCGTTAAACGTATACTTTTTAGCCATTGTAAACGTATGCCCAAATCCACCTGGATGCTCGTGAGCTTCGAGGATTTGGACGGTTTTACCAGCATTTGCCATCAAAGCACCAAAGGTCAATGCGGATAAACCACTGCCGATAATCAGATAATCTGGCTGCATAGAACAGTTCCTCGAATCGTAAACATTAGTTATTTTTAGATAGATCGATTAGAAAAAGACTTTTCAAATTGCAAGCAATATTCTTCTCAATTTATAGCCCATTTTCCTTTAGTTTTCGGACAGTAATCCGTACAATCAACTGCTTGCTCAGTCATTACGGCTACTGGATGAAGAGCACATTTAAGAAAGTGATTATCGTTAAAATATTGACAACGAGAGCAGATAATTTTAGAAGGCAACTTGACGCTGAAAGAATGTTGCTTGCGGCTGCAAATGCAAGCATAAATTAACCCGCCTGTTGAAAGTATTACCAAGCTAACGATAACTCCCCATGAGACGACAGGCTGCACCAAGGGGGAAGCTGTATCCAGATTATCCATTCTTCGCTGGCTGGGCAAAAGTGAATTAGATGTCTCGATGACATTATTAGAGGCTTTGGGCATGAGCGTCGATCTTGCTGGCATTTGCATTTTTTCTCTCGAATCTAAAATTTATTGACGACTGCTCACACCATCAGTCGTGCGCCCACTCATTTCTCCCGATTCAATCTGATAAATCGACATAACTTCCGCACGTCCCCAGGAGTCAGTCCAAGTTCGATTAATTGCCGGAGAAAGGGTAGCATCACGCTGTTTGGCAATTTCGATTACTCGTTCTATCTCTGGTTTCGCTGTCAGATGTTTGGCTCGACCCATCACAATTGCACTCCGCCAATGTTCGGGACTATGTAACTCTTCAACCTGCAAACAAACATCAGGATCTGCGTCCATGTCATGAGTCTTCATCCCAACTGTTGTAAATAGGTAAATATTGCTATTTTCGAGATAATAGTGCATCGGCATTACACAAGGTTTGCCTTCATGGATGAAGCCCAGATGACCATACCCTACTTTATGTAGCAATTCGTGGATTTCGTCCTGTCCCATTTCATCGATATCTAACATGATTTTTCTCCTAAAATGTAACTAAACTGTAATATTCAATCGTAATAATTTGTGTTCTACTTCTGCTGAATCACCATGACCGAGCAAGGTGCATG
>NZ_JANLWO010000052.1:0-3310 GCF_031364565.1 Chamaesiphon sp. OTE_20_metabat_361 | reverse complement strand
GAGTGATGGTGCCAAACGCGCGAAGTATGCTGTTGCGATTTATCTATTGCAGCAGATGGGCTGGATTACCCCTGCGGTATCGGAAATTCTCACCGACCAATTTTTATCGATCGGGAGTCATACCCGCTTGGAAGTCACTGGCGAATTAGCAATGGTTTAGAATGCTTTAAATCGCATTTTAGGTTGAAACAAAGTGAATAGTGTTTTGGTGAATAGTGGATAGTGGATAGTGAATAGAGACATCTTGTAGGCTGGGTTTCGCGTTGCTCTCAACCCAACCTACTCCCAACTCCCATCTCCCATCTCCCATCCCCCACCTCATCTAAGCAACTAACATTGTGACTCGATCGCGTCCTTGAGATTTGGCTTGATACAAGGCACGATCGGCAGCATGAATTAAGTCTTGAAACTGATTTTCTCGCGTCGGAATAATCGTAGATACACCGACACTAATTGTCACATAAGGACAGACCATCGAGGCTTCATGGTCGATTTGTAAATTCTTAATTGCCGATCGAATATTTTCAGCGACAGAGACAGCACCCAAGGCATCGGTATTGGGGAGGACGACTGCAAATTCTTCACCACCATAACGGGCGACGAGATCGCCGCTGCGGCGGACTGTTTTCCGCATTGCCATTGCGACTTTAATCAAGCATTTATCCCCATTAGAATGCAGGTAGCGATCGTTATAGTTTTTAAAAAAATCAACGTCGCACATAATCAACGATAGTGGTGATTCGATGCGCTGCATTCGATCCCATTCTTTTTTGATATAGTCATCAAAACCGCGCCGATTAGACAACTTAGTCAAACTGTCTAAATTTGCCAAAAGCTGGAGATTCTGGTTTGCTTGCTGGAGTTCGCTTAATTGATTTTTAATTAGCTGCGATTGGCGAATTAAATTTCGCACCCGCTGGCGTAAAATTGATAAATTAATCGGCTTAGTAATATAATCAGTTGCGCCAGAGGCAAAAGCGCGATCGACCGAATCATTATCATCTAATGAAGTAATCATTAAAATTGGGGTCAACCGTTCGCCTAAATTTTTGAGTTGTTCGCAAAATTCAAACCCATCTAAAATCGGCATCATCGCATCGACGAGAATTAAATCGGGTCGATGTTCTTGATAAGCCGCGATTCCATCGTGACCATTTGTAGAGAGAATTACTTCAAAACCATCTTCCTCTAACGACTCACTCACCAGTGCGCGAACTACAAGATCGTCATCAACTAATAATATTCGTCGATCTTCTGGTTTAGTCGCGTTCATAGTAACTTGCGTAAATAATCATCCATGTACTCTTACAGGTGGGGTGTGTCAATTGATTTGTGATGATTTTAACGTCTGAGCCTAGTTCTATTTACCTTCAACATAGTGTACCCATGAAGAATCGAAATAGTAGCATTGATTTAATTATTTCTTTATGCGGAGCCAGAACATCCCTACGTGGTAGCTGATGACCTAATTTTAGCTAATTCTAAATTAATGGTACGATCGTCCTATTTGACCTGATGAGTGAAAACTCGATTCTCATGCTCAGAGGCTACGCCAACGAATTTAGCACCACTTTACGCGGACAAACCCAAGCCACCGAAATATTGACGCGATCGATTTCTCAGCAGCGGTTAGCACCTGCATATCTATTTTATGGTGCCGAGGGGATTGGCAAAAGTATTGCCGCACGCTGCTTTATCGAATTAATCTTTACCCACGGCGTCTTGGCGAGTGAGTCTACGCTCATCCGCCAAAAGCTGCGCCAAGGCAATCACCCCGATGTCTTGTGGGTAGCGCCTACCTATAGCCATCAAGGCAAGCTCTATTCCTCTGCTGAAGCCACTGCGGCGGGGATTAAACGCAAAGCACCGCCCCAACTGCGCATCGAACAAATTCGCGATATCGGGCGCTTTTTGGCACGTCCGCCATTACTAGGTGCGCGTGCGGTGGTAGTTATCGAACAAGCGGAAACCATGCCAGAAGGAGCCGCCAATGCCCTACTTAAGACCCTAGAAGAGCCGGGAAAAGCGACGATTATTGCGATCGCGTCTAGTGTAGAAGCCCTGCTACCGACAATTGTATCCCGCACTCAGCAGATTCCCTTCCACCGTCTCGATCGAGTCTCGATGAGCGATGTCCTCACCAGTCTCGGCAAAACCGAAATCCTCGCTCGACCAGAAATTCTCGGACTAGCCCAAGGTAGTCCGGGTGCCGCGATCGCCATCTGGGAGCAGTTCCAAACCCTCCCAGCGGAGCTACTGGAGCGATTGAGCCAGTTACCGCTTACTCGCCGTCAGGGGCTAGAATTGGCACAGCAGATCGATCGCGATCTCGACTCAGCCGAGCAACTATGGTTGGTTGATTATTTGCAATATATCTACTGGCAAAAATACCGCCATCCCCCCGCTATCGAATTACTCGAACAGACTCGATCGCAGTTACTCGCCTACGTGCAACCCCGCTTAGTTTGGGAATGTACATTAATGAGAATTAAGAATTGAGTAGTGGGACGACCCGACTAAAACTGTGGGCATTCATAACTCTGAAAAATACAATGAGTAACATTTTGAGCGATCGCTTTACCCACAGTTTTAGTCGTGTCGAGCCAGTAGGGTGGGCACTGCCCACCACAACAATTATCGGTAATTCTAGTATCTAAAATAAAGCGTTGCTGAATTAATATACGATCGCGAGATCGGGATGACAATTCATGATAGCCAGCGCGGATGCCAACCAGAAATTGGCAATCGATCGGCGGGTAATGGTGTCGCGATTTCGCGGAGATTGGGCGGGATTGGTAAGAGCCACACCACGCCAGTCCCATTACCTTGGACGATCTGATTGGTATTGTCACCGCGCTCTATTTGGTCGAACATGACCGCCAATCCATCGGGAGCCAGACTCATCTGAATCCCTTGTTGAATCGGTAATAAGGTCATCAGTAAGATTTTCTGAGTCTTAACATCGATCGCTGTCAAAAAAGGTTCTTCTCGACTATTTTCATCCTGGGTTTTGAGCGAGGTAGCCAAACAATAAATAATGTCTTTACCTGGAGAGAATTTAGCATCCCAAATCGAACCATTGGTTTGGAAAATTTTCTGTTTGACACCTTGATTATTTACCATAAATAGCGATCTAGTATAATCACTATTGTATTTAACCATTGCCGCAGCAGTACCATCGGTAGCGAAGCCCAGAACACTGCTAAATTCTGGCGAAAAGTCTAGGTTATTACCTGGGGTTGGTGTCAAGGGTAAAATCGAAATCCCTTGTTGTTCGACGGCGGCGGCGACGGCGCTACTATCTGGGGTA
>NZ_JANLWO010000048.1:0-6743 GCF_031364565.1 Chamaesiphon sp. OTE_20_metabat_361 | reverse complement strand
CGGCGCGATCGTCGAAGCCTTTATCGAAGGCGAAAATAAACAATCTCCGAGCGTGCAGGGGTGCATCACACCGCTGGGTACAGTCGAAATTCTCTCGACTCACGATCAAATTTTAGGCGGCCCCGACGGGCAAATTTTCTTAGGCTGTCAATTTCCCGCCGCCGCTGCCTATCGTCGTCAACTTCAGGATCTAGGATTGACAATTGGCAAAAACTTAGCTGCTAAAGGTGCGATCGAACGGTTTGGGGTAGATTTTATGGCGGTAGAATCTCCTGATGGTAATTGGGATTTACAGGCGATCGAAATCAATCTCCGCAAAGGTGGTACCACTCATCCCTTTATGACGCTCAAACTCCTCACCAATGGTGATTATCAACTGGATGATGGTTTGTTTTATAGTCAGCAAGGTCAGCCTAAATATTATTTTGCTTCGGACAATTTGCACAAACCCCAGTATCGGGGTTTATTACCGAACGATCTGATGGATATTATCGCGCATCACCGCTTGCACTTCGATAGCAGTACCGAGACGGGGACAGTTTTTCACCTATTGGGCTGTTTGTCAGAGTTTGGCAAAGTCGGGTTGACGAGTATCGGTAATTCGTTAGCTGAAGCTCAGGAAATTTATCGCAAAGTCGAGGAAGTTCTCGATCGCGAAACGCAACTAATTAATACTAAATCTTCATTACCGATCTCGTGGAAATGCCGTTAAATTAATTGAGAATTGAGAATTGAGAATTGAGAATTGGGTTTTCAGGATGGGGATTTAGATCCCTTGTTCTCGTTAACAACATATCTAAAAAATCGATTTTAGCGATTGGTATTAACTGGTCGGAATTAACTCCAATCGATACTTGTATAAAGCGACTGGACGATCGCCTTGCTTGCCACGCGATCGAAAATAATCGGGATCTTGTGGGGATAGATAGATTGCCGAAATCTGTGTCGCGGTAATCTTTGGTATTGGAGTAGCTGAAAATTGATAACTAGTAGTAGTTTCGACGGTATTGAGATAAATCGTCGCCGTCGTCCTAAATACTTGTTGTGAGACTTCAGTGGAAATGAATCGATTGGGGGCAGGTGCTTCGAGATCGAATCCAGTGACAAAGGCTTCTAGCTGACGATCTTGGGTGAGTTGGGTAATTTGTTTGGTGGGATTTTGCGGGTCGATTTTGACAGATTTCACGTTAGCAGCACCTAAATAAGCCGTGGTGATATTTAAACCATTAAACGCTCGATCGGCGACAATTTTCGGTGTGGGTAAATTCGATTTTAATTTGGGCAAATTTAGCAGCGAAGATTTGAGATTTTTATTTGGATCTGTCTGGATAAATTGGACGGTAAACTCGATCGGTTTATCGATATATTGGCGGTTGCTCTCAAAACCGGGCGTGACAATTTCCGGCGCTAACGGGGCAATCTGTTCGAGGAGAGTACTATTCGCCATCCAGCGTCCGCGAAACCACTCAGGATAGCTCAATTCGCCCTCATGCAGCGCGACTTTCGGCTGGGCGTTCCAATCGGGGTATCGAGCCACTCGATCGCTCAGATCGCCTGCTAGAGATATCTGAATGCTCCCGCACCAGATCGCGATCGTGCCGATCCAAATTAAAATTTTGCGGACTAAACTATTCATACGCTGTTTTTAGCTAGTTTACTCCGTCGATCGACAAACAATGAGCAGCGACAGAAATCCCCTCCTCGGAGAGGTTCCCAATGGGCACAGATGAAAAATCCCCTCCTTGGAGGGGTGCCCAACGGGCGGGGTGGGTAGATCCACGCCACCCACCGAAAACTTACAAAACCTTACACTGCCCATAATACCGCAGCAGGTGATCGCACAACACCAGTGCCACCATCGCTTCCACCATCGGTACCGCACGCGGTAACACACATGGATCGTGTCTGCCTTTGGCGGCTAGAGTTGTCTCTTCCCCCGCTTGGGTGACAGTATTTTGCTCTTTGCGAATCGTCGCCGTGGGCTTAAATGCCACTCTGATAATAATATTCTCACCATTAGAAATCCCGCCTTGGGTACCACCAGAGCGGTTGGTTCGCGTCCGAATTTCCCCATCCTCATCGGTGTAAAACTCGTCGTTGTGCTCGCTCCCAGTCATTAGCGTCCCCGCAAAACCCGAACCGATTTCAAATCCTTTAGTAGCGGGGAGAGACATCACCCCTTTGGCGATATCGGCTTCCAACCTGTCGAATACTGGCACACCCAAACCTTTCGGGACATTCCGCACCACGCATTCTACCACGCCGCCGATCGAGTCGCCTTCTCTGCCGATCGCTTCAATCCGATCGATCATCTGCTCCGCACAGGTGAGATCCGGACACCGCACAATGTTACTTTCGACTTGCTCCATCGTCACGGTACTACTATCGACAGTCGCTTCGATGTCCTGAATCCGTTTGACATAGCCGATGACTTCGACATTATTCACGATTTGCAGAATCTTTTTGGCAATTGCCCCCGCTGCTACGCGTCCGATGGTTTCCCGCGCCGAAGATCTACCGCCACCTTGCCAGTTCCGAATCCCATATTTGGCATCGTAAGTCGCATCGGCATGAGAGGGGCGATAAGTCTGCACCATCTCACTATAGTCTTGAGAGCGAGCATCTTTATTTCTGACTAGAATACTAATCGGCGTGCCTGTAGTTTTCCCTTCAAATACTCCAGACAGAATTTCGCAAGTATCAGTCTCCTTGCGGGGTGTCGTGATTTTACTCTGTCCGGGACGCCGCCTGTCGAGTTCGACCTGGATCTCGGCTTCGCTGATTTCTACCAGTGGCGGACAACCATCGATGATGACACCTACCCCACCCCCATGTGATTCACCATAGGTGGTGATTCTAAATAAATGCCCAAAGGTGTTGCCCATCTTACTCCATCTATTTTCGGTGATTAGTTACTAGTTTATCAGTATGGAAGAGGAGATGCAGAAGCGAACTATCGTTACACCTGCTGCATCATCGATCGCCAAAGTAAAGTATTTGTCCAATTAGATCTTTTGTTCGGTAAGCACAACTTCTTTGAGCATATTGCTAGTACATTTAAAATTTGGCATCTGTTGAAGTATGGGTAGACTATAACCATTATCAACTCGAAGACGGTAAGTAACTACGAAATGAATTTGCTCGTTATTGACTTTTTCCAGGTCGCGCTTTGCAATAGTAAAGGTACGACCGACGGATATGTTTTGCTCTCCATCAATGCCAAATACTCCAGTTTCAGTCTTATATTGACCTTTGTCTGGCTCAAGGTATTGCAACTTGGTAACTTTCATTTCACGGGAGGTACCATTTTTGAGCCTGATGTCCACATTTTTACAAGTTTCCGAGCCTGCGACTGCCGCTGGTGGCATCCAGGCACTTAAAGCGACGACTAAGAGGGAAGGAAGAAAGAAAAGAGATGTTTTCATGGTATTTGCTCCTGTGAGTTATGTGGTGGGTGAGATAAAGCTGTGTGGATCGATCGCTGATTGCCATCGATCCACAGAGAATAATGTAAGTGGATATTAAGATAGTGCAATCTATTTATCGAGTAGAACTGGATGCGTACTTCCGTCGATACAAACAAAACGATCGGTAGTCACACGAACAGGAGCGGCAAAATTATTAATGCCTTGTTTATGTTGGTATGTAACTCGGAATTGAGTACGACCACCAACTTGAGCGAAATTTCGCGTCGCCCGGTGGACTGTGCCGGATTGTAGTTCCCGTGTTCCGCTCGCACCCAAGAGTTGCTTGGGTACAAATGCGTTCTGAGTAGTATCTAAGTACTCAAAATTCGTGACCTTTACCGTATCTGGAGTTCCATTTTGAATATTGACATCTACATTGGCACAGGTAGCAGCGGGAGCGGGAGCGATAGTGGTAGTAGGAGCGTTGGTGGGAATGGTAGTGGGAGTGGGAATGGTAGATCCGGGAATGGGAGAATCAGGAATGGCAGAGGCACGATCGCTTGTACCTAGACACAGACTAACTGCTAATATCGATAGCAATACTTTGGCAGGTAATTGAGTTTTAAAGAGATTGGTAAGCGTAGAAAATTTCATGGTGATGTTCCTAGATTTGTTAAGTGGACTCGCTCTATATTAAATAGATTAGCTAAAGAGAGAGTTGGTAAAAGTCATCAAGACTGGCTGATTTTTATTCTCCATTCTTGCTGTTGTTATTAGTACGCGCTCGTGATGCAATTGGATCGAAATTCTCAAACTTTTTTATAAAAAAGACTTGTTAAAGCGCTAAAGCCCCTGCAAAGCAAGCGGTGCAGCATTTTAGAGCGGGGTGTAAACTTTGAATTTCAAGCTGAAATGCAGCATTTTTCAACCAGACAAATTAGAATTAAGAGGACTATTGAAATTTTACAAACAGAGTTTAAAAAAAGTTGTAACAGTAAATGAACCGCGATCGATCGAGTTTACAAGAAAACCGTAAAATGTATTGAGCTAAGTGTAGTAATCCATTTGGTGGTAAATTCTCTTTTACACTCTATGAAAAACTCACCTGATGCCGAACTGGTGCATAATTTGCGGCTCGGTCAGCATCAAGCTCTAACTGTTCTGTACGATCGATATGCTGGGTTGGTGTATAGCATCGCTCACCAAATTTTGCAAAATGCTCAGGAAGCAGAAGATCTCACCCAAGATATTTTTTTAACATTTTGGCAAAATAATAGTTTTAACCCAGATCGCGGCTCTGTAAGTAGTTTTTTAGGACTACTGACGAGATCGAGAGCGATCGACAAAATTCGGAAGCGGACTACTGCTACTAGTTTTTTGTCTCGGTGGCAGAAAACTATTACTGAGGAATCTACAGCTCCCTCACCATTAGAACGCGCGACAACGGCTGAAATTAAAACTAGTATCCATCAAGCGATGCAAGCATTACCAGAACTACAGCGTCAAATCCTCAATCTGAATTATTATCAAGGTTTGAGTCACAATCAAATCGCTGAGTCTTTGAATCTCACGCCTGGAGTTGTCAAAAGTCGTCTCCGACAGGCGCTGGTGCAACTCAAGGCAAGTTTGGCTGGCGTGGACATATTAGAAATAGATTAACCATGATAAATTCCACCCTTTCTGACGAAACAAGAGAGCTAGCTGCTGGGTATGTGCTAGATGAATTAAAGCCATCTGAAATAGAATTGGTCGAGCGCATGATGTTAGAAAATCCTGCTCTGCGCCAAGAAGTGCGAGAACTACAGATGGTCTTGGGCGGTCTTGCCCTAGATGTGCCTCAACTACAGCCACCAGCCCATTTGCGCGATCGAGTCCTGCAATCCTCGGAGATCGATCGTCAAGTGGTAGCAGTGCCAAAAAAACGGAACTGGAGTAAGATCGTCGCTATTTTTGCCCTCATTTCAGCAGCAGCATTATCACTCGATAATTTCCGACTGCGACAAGACCTCAGTTTTGCCAGACAACAAACTCCCGAACGGCTTGCTAACTTGTTACAACGCCCGAATAGTAAACTAGTCTCTTTAACAGCACAAACTACTGGAGCGTCTGGTGGTACAGTGCTATTTACACCCGGAAAGTGGCAAGAAGTAGTGGTGTCAGTTAAAAATTTACCACCCTTACCAGTAGATCGGGTATATCGGTTGTGGTTGAGCCTAAATAATCAGCAGGTTATCTACTGTGGTGAATTTCGTACCGATGGACAAGGAAATGCTTCTCAGTCGATTAATCCACCCCAAGTACCGCCTCTTGGCACAAAAGCTACTGGTTTATTTGTCACAGTCGATCGCGCAGATGCACCATTAGCACCCACTGGAACTCGCATTATAGCTGGGGAAATCTAAGCTATTTGGGGATAGCGCGTTGTTACATATCGTGCATTAAACCTAGCTATTGCCTGACACAATCGCAGCGTCAATCAAAATTTAGCCTGTACTTTTGTCAAAGGTTGATTGTTTTGAATCTTCAGCCGCATTCATGTTCGATCGTCCGATCGTTAAATTTGAAATTCTTCACTTTCTAGCATTTCTATCCCAAACACTTCACCAAATACGTGGATAATTTGCTGGCGTACTAAATAAGGATTGATGTTTGGGATAAATTCAGCCATACTGCCCACAGATCGATCGGCAATGCCACATGGTACGATCTGCTCGAAGCCGCTCAGATCTGGGCAGACATTTAGGGCAAAACCGTGCATAGTAATCCATCTACTAACCTTAATCCCGATCGCCGCAATTTTGCGGTCTTCTACCCAGACCCCAGTTAACCCCTCAATTCTTTCCCCAGCAAGATTATGTAAAGCTAAAACTCTAATGACAACTTCTTCTAGTTGTCTTAAATACCAGTGTAAATCTTGTTGGTAATAGCGTAAATTGAGAATGGGATAGGCAATAATTTGACCAGGACAGTGATATGTAACTTCGCCACCGCGCTCAACGCGATATAGTTCGTACTCAGTCTGGAGATGGTCGAACTTTAAGTATTCTAAACTAGCGTCAGTGCCGAGCGTGTATACGGGTGGATGTTCGAGAATGACTAGAGCATCAGCACGATCTGGGTCGATCGTGCGTTCTTTTTGGAGCGATTTTTGCCAAATCCACGCCGTTTGATAGTCGATCGTCCCACAGTTATATAGCGAACATTTGCGTTTACTTCCAGCTAGTTTTTCAGGGTAAGTTAGCATTATTTTGCGAGATTTTAAGATTGATGAGAGACAGAATAAACACAATCAGAAATAAGATTAAGCCGATCGTGCAAGCATAGCTCAGATCGGGA
>NZ_JANLWO010000037.1:0-4886 GCF_031364565.1 Chamaesiphon sp. OTE_20_metabat_361 | reverse complement strand
CTAGTGGCAATTAGGGCGATTATTTGTCTCTAAATCCGCAAGCATATTTTAATAAGAAAGCGATCGTTTATCTACGATCGCTTTTTCACACCAAAATTATACAGCTTTATTTTTAGCAACTACATTAACTTCGATACCACCTTTTGGCCCTAATGTGACGCCGCGCCGTGCGGGAATTGCGGGTGACTTACTCGCCAGTTCTAGTTTACAGCCAGACAGGATTTCGACGATGACTAGTTTCATTTCTAGCTGAGCTAATGCCATCCCAATACACCGACGGCTACCACCACCGAAGGGGAGATATTCATAAGGTGAAAATTGACGTTCTAGAAAGCGTTCTGGTTTAAATAGATCTGGTTCGGGATAGATATCTTCGCGATGGTGAGTGAGATAGATGCAGCCGACAACTACCGTATCGGCGGGGATATCGTAGCCTTGTAATGAGACTGGCTCCCGAGTTATTCGGGGAAATGTCAACATGCCGACTGGATATATTCGTAATGTTTCCGCACAAACTGCATTTAAATAAGGTAGGCGGCTAATCGTTACCGAGTCACGTTCTGTACCTAATGTGGCGATTTCTGCTATTAATTTTGCTTTAACTTCGGGTAGATAATTAATCCAATAAATCGCCCAGGCTAAGGCAGTTGCTGTAGTTTCATGTCCGGCAAATAACAGCGTCATCAGTTCATCATGCAGCTCAACATCGCTCATGCCGTTGCCTTGGGCATCGGTGGAGCCGATTAATAGATTCAGAATGTCCGATCGATCTGGTTGATAATTATGTCGCCTGTCGGCAATTTCGGCATAGATTAATCGATCGAGTATTTCCCGATCGCGTAAAAATCGACCCCAAGGACTCCAGGCACCTAAATCTTGCTGTAGTGCGGGGATAAATAAGAAGCTAGACTTGATGGGGGATTCGATTAAGGAGATGACTTCGATTAACTTCTCGCGAATCAGATCGTACCGTTCGCCTTCGTAGAGTCCGAATACAGTCTGCAAAATAACTGAGAGCGAAATTGATTGCATTTGTTCGCGGAGATTGATGGTTTCCCCAACCTGCCAGCCTGCTACCAAATCCCGGGTCAATTTGCAAATTAGCTCTGTATAAGCCCGAATTTTGTCGCCATGAAATTGAGGCATTAATAACTGTCGGCGTTGCCGATGTTCGCCCCCATCTAATAAGATTACTCCGCGATCGCCTAAAAAAGGCGTTAAGATTTGATTGATCGAACCCGGTGCGGCAAATTGTTTGGCATCGCCAGTTAGTACCTGTTGAATTGCTTTCGGCTCGCTCAGAAATACGCAATTATCAAAGACGCCAGACATCCGAACCTGAAAGATATCACCATACTCTCGCTCGGAGTTATCCAAATAATCGATCGGTGCGGTAATCCACTGCCAGAGCTGAATCGGACTCGGTGATTTAACAGTGGGTAGAAGTGCAGTCATAGTATTTTGCAGCCGATCGGATCTATTCTCTATTATCCGATGATAACTACTTTTGTGCATCCCGATGGCGGCACTATTTCTCGTCCTCAAGATTTATCGATCGCACTTCTCGGTAAAATTTATGCAATTATATTTAATCGATCTATTAATTATACTCGCCGCTCCTATGCCGCCGCCGCGATGACAATCTCAGCGCAAGCACGCGCATCAGAGAGCGCTTGATGATGGTTTAATTCGATGTTTAGATATCTACACACATCGGGGAGTTTGGTGGGATAGAGGTTCCAGCGTTCGCGAGCGAGAGCGACGGTACAGATGAATTTTTGTTTGGGTTGCGGAATATTGTATAAGTCACAACAGGCATAGAGTACTCGACGATCGAAACTAGCATTGTGGGCGACTAAAGCATCAGCACGTTCGATTCTGGTGGAAATCTGCGTCCAGACTTGTTTGAAGGTGGGAGCCTGAGCGACATCAGACCACATGATGCCATGAATATTAGTAAATTCAAAGCGATATGATGGAGGACGAATCAGGAAGATTTCTTCGTGGATGATGGTTTGGTTCTCGATCTGAACTATGCCCAAGGCGCAGGCACTATTCGGATCGCGATTGGCAGTCTCAAAATCGATCGCAACTAATCTCACGGTTGTTTTGCTATGGAGTCAACAATTTTAGCATCGAAGCTCATCGCTTCGCGAGTATCTTATCGTCTCGATCGAGCATTTAGGTTCCCAGACAAACCTGCTGGCGATTGGCAAATCTAAATAAATCGGGGCGGAAAGAAGAGATCGCCGCCCGGATTTTAGGCGAGCGAGATTACGGCGATAATCACTGGGTACCCTGACACAATTGACCTGTAGGGTACCCGAGACGGTTCGTGTTATGCCCTCGATTAGCGTCTGGCGCGAGTGGGGAGAGCCAGTTGGCGCTCGTTGACGACAACTTCGGCGGGTACATCTTGCAATAGTACCTCGCGAATCAAGCGGGCTGCCATCCGTTGGGTTAAGCCACTGGCGATTTTTTGACCGAAGGATTGGGTTTCGGATTTGAGCAAAATTTGCGGAATCCGGGGTAAAACGATCGCCGGATCGAAGCCTTTAGTCTGCTGTAAGATGCTCCAAATCCGTTGGATGTTTCCTAGCCCTTCTGATAACTGTTGGGTGTTGTTGACGGTCGCTGGCACCTTCATCCCAATCCCTTTTTGAATTGCATGGGTGACATTTTGGAGAGTATTGCTGCCAAAATTATCCAAGCCTCGGACGATTTCATCTGCGAGATAGTCGCGAATGAAGGTACCGCGATCGGAGAGAATGAAATCTAAGGTTTGGTCGATGACTTGATTGAGATCGTATTCATCGCTACTCCGGGCATTATTGAGGAGATTTTCTAGGCGATTCCACCGGAAGGAACCATCTTTAAATAATAGTTCTTTGAGCGAGTTTCGTAAATCGGGGGCAGGATCTGTGAGTAAGCGTTTAGCGACGTAGGGATATGCTTTTGCGAGGACTTTAAATTCAGGATCGACAGAAATCGCGATTCCTTCGAGAGTGGCTAGCGATCGCAAGATCAAGGCGTAGTAAGCTGGCACTTGGAAGGGAAATTCATACATTACCCCCGATAGTTGGTCGGTAACGCTCTTGAAATCCATGTCGGCGATATTCGTCCCCACCGCACCTAATGAGCTGTTAAACACATAAGATATAGCTGGAATAATCGGCGTTAAATCTGTATCTGGAGTTAAAAATTCTAGCTTGACAAAATCTCGCCCTAATCCATCAAAATCGCGGTTGACTAGATGCACGATCGCTTCTACTAAACCATACCGTTGATATGGTTTGACTTGGCTCATCATCCCAAAATCCAAGTAAGCTAATTTACCATCGGGGGTAGCGAGTAAATTACCAGGATGGGGATCGGCATGAAAGAAGCCATGTTCGAGCAACTGTCGGAGCGAACATTGCACGCCGACTTCTACTAGGTAAGTAGCATCGAGTCCCTGAGCGGCTACTGCTTCGAGATTGGTTAATTTTGTCCCGGTAATCCACTCCATTGTCAGGACGCGTCTGCCCGTATATTGCCAGTAAATACTGGGCACATAGATGTCTTGCATTCCACCGTACAATTCGGCAAATTTCTCAGCATTACGCCCTTCATTTTCATAGTCCATTTCCTCGAAAATGCGCTCGGCAAATTCATCGACGATCGAGACTAAATTACTGCGAATTTGTTTAAAATTAGCTTGTGCCCAGATTGCTAAAGTGCGAACGACATGTAAGTCCAAGGCGATACTATCTGCTAAGCCGGGACGTTGCACTTTGATTGCTACATCTTCACCGCTCCAAAGTTTACCCTTATAAACTTGTCCGAGGGAAGCCGCCGCGATCGGTAAATCGCTAATCTCCGCATAAATTGCTGCGGGCTTATCACCTAATTCTTCTTCAATGAATTGGTAGGCAATCTCGTTAGAAAAAGCCGGAATATTATCTTGCAGTTGCGCTAATTCTTCTAGAAACTGGGGCGGAACTAAGTCGGGGCGTGTAGAGAGTGCCTGACCGATTTTGATATATGCTGGCCCCAATTTGGTTAGCAGTCTGCGAATCTGAGTGGCACGTTTGCCGAGATTTTGTTTGGATTTATTGGTGATTTTATCGAACCACAATCCCAAGGCAAAGTTAACGATCGGCAGGAAGATACTAATGAAGCGGGCAAATACTTTGAGAGGTTGAGTGCTATAATACTGTCCGATCGCGATCGGATCGTACCCCAGCCACGTATCGTCGGTAATTTCTTTGACACGTCTGGAAGACACCACTTCTACATCAGCTACTAGTTCTGTCGATACGGCTGTTGCTGGCTGGTACTCGGGAGCATCGGCTCGATTCATCTCTGGTGCAAACTGATTAGAAGGTGTTGTGTTCATGAGGTGATGGTATTTAGCCCTGTTAATTATTGTAACAATTATGCGAACTACCTGGGGATATTATCTATTTTACAGCGTGTAAATGATTAACGTCTGGGGGTTGTCCTCATCGGTGGAGATCGGCATTCCGATCCGCAGGCTGTATTTTTGAGGCTTTAGGTTTTAGGCTTTGGGCTTTGGCAATAAGTAAAGTGGGCACAGCACACCACATCTTATGAATAATTACTACATACCTACTCAAATCTCTGCTGCTCAACCATTAACCCCGATTGTGAAGGAAGTATTGGGTAATCGGGTCAATTCCACTAAAATTACTATAGTCTCGATCGCCTATAAGTACGAACTTACTTAATCTAGCTTTTAACCATTGGGAGAAAAAATTGGTTTCTACATCTAATTTGAAAACTACAAAATCAGAAGAAATATTTGCAGCCGCGCGGGAACTGATGCCGGGTGGGGTGAATTCTCCAGTGCGTGCATTCAAATCTGTCGGCGGTCAACCGATTGT
>NZ_JANLWO010000839.1:0-1845 GCF_031364565.1 Chamaesiphon sp. OTE_20_metabat_361 | reverse complement strand
ACATCAGTCACGATCCCTTCGGGTGTCTGGTGTTGGCGGACTAAAGGCAGATCGCGGCGTCCGTTACTTTCGGGTAAATGAATCCGCCGCTCGATCATTAGGGAATTTTGGACTTCTGACTCGGAAAAAGGAATCCCCAATCGAATACTCCCCAAATCGTCCGCATACAGGATGTACCGCAGGCTCGATGTGCTGTGATAAAACCGATTGGAGAACCGCGCGACGCTAGTTAGGTCGTTTTCCGCGATCTGGGGGGCAATATTTGCCGCCAGCAGCAGTCCTAAATCTCTACCAAACCGCGTGTCATTGATCCGCGCATCGGCTTGAATGGTATTTACTGCCCAAAAAGTCAAGCCACTGACAATCAACGACACCGCCAAAGTGGCTGCTCCCATCAGTTTAGTCTGGAGTGTGAACTCCATCCACCAATGGCGAATGATATCGCGCAATTTGTCGAACATGGCTCGCATGACAGGGATAGGGGATGGTGAAGAGGATATTGGTGAGAAATGTTGTGTGGTGACGCTCCGCATCCATACTCATGCACTTACAGATCTAAGTCTGTATTCACTCCTACTATAACAGCGATTACCTAACGGTAGGCTACGCCAACGCTTGAATGGCTCGGAGATCGAGTGTCATTGGCAAAGAGGTAAGAGGTAATGGGTAAGAGGTAAGAGGTAATGGGTAATGGGTAATGGGTAATGGGTAAGAGGTAATAATTTTTTCGATCGATCCCTCGATCTGTCGTGCTCTAGTTAGAGATTGGCAGGAGAAATTGGAGCGATTTTTAGTCAGGATTGCTAATTAGGAGCTGACACAATTGCCGAAAATCATCGCCGCGATGCTCGAAGCTAGTATATTGGTCGAAACTCGCACAAGCAGGGGATAATAACACCACCTTGGCTTGATGCTGTGTGGCAAGTTGGCTCGATCGAGTCACGGCATTTTTCATCGTCTCGACGATTTCATAGTGAGGATACCCGATAGACTTTAATCGATCGGCAAATCGAGTGCCAGCGTTCCCAATTAATAATACTGCGGCGGCTTTTTGTTTAATTGTCTCCAACCATGCCAGATCGTCGCCTTCTTTAGCTTCGCCACCTGCAATCAAAATTACTGGTGCTTTGACTGCTGTCAATCCCACATCGGCGGCATCATAATTAGTCGCTTTACTATCATTAATATAGTCTACTCCTGCATAGGTGCAGATATATTCGAGGCGATGAGCAACCCCAGGGAAACTAGCGACAGCTTTGGCGATCGCCCTATTCTCGATTCCGGCTAATTTAGCTACACCCACAGCCATTAAGAGATTTTGCAAATTGTGATCTCCAGGCATTTTTAGTGATGCAACGGGTAATACTTTTTCACCTCGGAAATATACCCAACTATCGGCAATCCAGACCCCGCATTTGGGATTGCCCCGCAAATCTTGTTGTCCTTTTACGCTCGTCCAAGTTGCTTCATGCCAATCAGATGCGCCGAGATCGTGGAGATAGCGATCGTCACCATTGAAGATTTGATGCTGTGAATTGCGAAGTAATTTAGCTTTGATTTGGGCGTATTTATCAACAGTTTTATGACGAGCTAAATGATCGGGAGTGAGTGTCGTCCATACCCCGATTTGTGGTTTGAGCGTAAAAGTAGACTCGATTTGATAGCTACTGAGTTCGGCAATAATCCAAGCTGGCTTAGTTTCGAGCAATGCTAGTTCGCAAGCAGCAAACCCGATGTTACCACACCCGATCGTCTCCAATCCCGCCGCCTGAAAGATCGCATCAACTAGAGCTGTGGTAGTCGTCTTACCATTAGTTCCGGTAATCGCCACCCAGGGAATATCGC
>NZ_JANLWO010000800.1:0-4772 GCF_031364565.1 Chamaesiphon sp. OTE_20_metabat_361 | reverse complement strand
CCAAGATCAAAATTGGCCCAGGCATCACGGGTACCACAGATCCAATTACTCCGACGCAGGTCAATAGCAGTAGAGCAATATAAATTAGCGTTGTAGTTGTCACGTTAGCAGTGTCGGTTAATGGTGGTGCGATCGGAATGATAATTACTGGCGATTATCGAGCGGGAATCGAACGGTCTAATGCCTGTTAACCAAGCAAAGTCAATGCCTGCATGGCAAATTGTAAGGCGAAGATCGCAATAATCGGCGACAGATCGAGCGGGCCGATCGGCGGTACAAATCGAAAGAGGTTGAGATAAGGATCGGTAATCGGACTCAAAAAGCCGACGATTTGCTGCATCCAATCAATATTTGGAAACCAGGTAAGTAACAGTCGAGCGAATAAAATGTAGAGGTAATATTCCAGGAACTTGGAAATGCTGACAATTAGGAGGGGCGCGATGAGAGTATTATCCATAAAAACGATCGTGCGATCGGAAACTTGCTGCACTTATTTTAACCGATCGACTGGTATTTATGGCTTGTTGGGCATACCGTACTAACCGACTCAATCGTGTCACCATCACTCCGATCTGCATCGTAATTAGCTATGAAGGTCGAGGGATTGTTGCGTTTTAATGTTTTCCGCTGGCGGTTCGGTTTGACGATCGAGCGGATCTTCGGCATTTTGACCGATCGTCGATCTGACTGAATCGATCGCGTTGTTTAAGTCGCTAATCTTATCATCCAAGCTCCGGCGAGCCATTTCCATCCGATCGAGCGTCCGGTTCCGGCGGGATTTGAATGGTCTTTTTTCGCCCAGCTCGCCTGATAATCGCATGTTGTCAGGATCGGCATCGAACCGATTGGCTCTTTGATTGGCGATCGAAGCTCCGACGATCCCGCCGACTACGCCACCGACCAGCGTTCCCAACCAAAAACCACCACTAAATCCATCGCGGTTACTCATTACTAGCTCTCCTCAAATGTAAAGTCACTATATCCTAATTATCCCCTAACTATTCCTCAACCGACTCGAATGGATTGACTAAAAAAGCATATTCCTCGACGATCCGATCGCCGATCAAATGTTCTTGGATGATCCGTTCGATGACGGCTGGGCTAGCCGAATGATACCAAACACCGTCGGGGTAGACAACCACGATCGGGCCGTGCTGACAGACCCGCAAACAGTTGGCTTTAGTCCGAAAAACACAACCCTGGGGCGCGTCGGGGGCATCGAGTTTTAATTCGCGCAGTCGCCGCTTGAGATAATCCCAAGCCACTAGACTCTGGGCGCGATCGCAGCATAGGGGCTTGGTTTGGTCTGCACAAATTAAGATATGTCGAGCGATCCGATCGAGTCCCAATTTGGACGCAGTATCAGCTAGTTCGACGGCTACAGATCGATCGTGCGTGGCATCGGGCGAAACAGTCATACTTGGATCTGGCGACAAAGAGGGTAGAGGGTAGAGGGTAGAGGGTAGTGATATTAAATCTGCTTCATAAGCGCTTATTTTGCGATCGCTTTAGAGGAGATCTGCCCGAGGTGGGGACACCTGCGATTATTTATCTGGGTACAACTATTGGTGCAGTGGTTGGTGCGATCGTCGGGGTAGCCGTTGGTGCATTGGTTGGTGTAGCCGTTGGTGCGATCGTTGGGGTAGCAGATGCAGGTAATGCTGTCGTTAGGACTTCGAGCTTGTAATTGCCACTAGTGTCTGGTGGCGAGATAATTTCGATCCGATATTCTCCAGTTAGCGGGAGTGTCCCTTGCCAGTTGAGGGTACTTTTAGCATAGACATCGACATTCGCCTGATTGGGCGCGAGGATATTCATGGTTGCTCCCGGTGGCGTAGTTGTCAATGTCGTTTTGAGTTGTTGCCCGACTGGTAGATTCAGACTAAATACTGTCGGTTGGGCAGCATTGAGTGCGCCCTCTTTGATGAGGGGTTTACCAATTTCTAGATTCAGGGTTTCCGCTGCCACTGCTACGGGCGCTGAGGGAGCGGCAGGAGTTGTTTCTGGCGGCACGGGTGCGGGGGGTGTTGGTGGCACCGGACTGGCAACCACTGGTGGCAGGGTGCTGGCTGCTGTGGGCACTGGTGCTGGTTTCGTACCGCTGCCCGAGGGCGCGAGCGATCGACTGATGAGGAAAATAGGTAGGACGATCAGGATCGACGCGGCAGTTGCCGAACTCATCGCAATGCCCCATGGCGTACTCAAGATCCCGCGCAGGGGGTTTTGTGGTGGTGGCTGGAGTGTCCTCCCGGCTGGGCGGCTGCCAAGCGTCGATTGCGGTCTTTTGAGTCGCGATAATGGGGTCGCCGCTTGCCCGTTGGTTGATAATTGGCGCTCTGCGGTCTGTGGTAAGCGGCTATTTGGCTTCGATGGTACGAAAGTCCCTGACGGGAACTCAGCAGCCGTCGCTGGTACGCCGACAAAGTCCGATACCGATCGCAACGCTTGCGCGACCTCGATTGCCGATTGATAGCGGCTATTGGGCACGCGACTGAGCATTTTATTGAGAATTTTGGCAAACCACGGCGTCAAGGTTGGCACCCATTGATGCCACTTCCAAGTCATGGTACTTTTATCAATCAAGCTTTCGGGTTTGCGCCCGGTCATCATCACTACCACAGTCACAGCCAGGGCATAGAGGTCGCTATTGGCATAAGCTTCTCCGGTTTGGAGCTGTTCGCCCGGTGCGTAGCCAGCTTTACCGACAGTCGTGCCTTGATGAATTTGGGTCGATACTTCTAATTGGGTGACACCCGCTTTGACAACGCCAAAGTCAATCAGAACTGGCAACTTATCGCGATCGCGAAAAATAATATTATCGGGAGAAATATCTCGATGAATGATCCCCATCCCATGAATATGTGACAACACGGGCAGCATATTTTTGATAAACTCTACCGCCTCAGCTTCGGCAAAAGTTGTATTCTTTTTGAGGCGATCGCTCAGAGTTTTGGCAACTGTTTTCCCTTCCGCATATTCCTGTACCAGAAAGAGTCGTTTTTGCTCTTCAAAGTTAGCGCGGAATTTCGGAATTTGGGGATGGTTAATTTGATATAATACCTGAGCTTCGCGATGAAATAGCTCCTTAGACTTCTTGAGCGCATCGCGACCGCGATCGTTGGGGCTAAATTCTTTGAGTACGCACATCTCATCAAAACAGCCCGTGTCTTGAGCCAAGTAGGTACGCCCAAACCCCCCCTGACCTAACACTTTGGTCACGCGGTAACGCTGTTGAAGCACTGTTCCCAGGGGAATTGGTGGTTGCATAACCCGAACTTACGCCTTGAACTAAGGAGGATATAGAGTGATTGGTAAAACCTTGGAAACTGATAGCTTTTCTCGAATCGGATCGAGTTACCATCAAAGCGATCGATCGTCAGCCAGCTATGCTTAATATAGAGATGATAATAACTCAGGTTGCAGACAATTTTCGATCTCTAACCGCTCTTATCATACCCTCGCATCAGTCAGGATCGTTCACCTGTGGTTAATAAACTTCAAATAACAATTTTACTTGTTGACGATGAACCCGCTCTGACAAACCCGTTGAGCAGACTTTTGACACGGGAAGGATACACTGTCGATGTGGCGACTGATGGTCGTCTGGGTGCTCGATTAGCCAGTGAAGGAAACTACAATTTGTTGATTTTAGATTGGATGTTACCACATGTGACTGGTTTGCAGATTTGTCAGCAAGTACGCGATCGCGGTGACTCAACACCTGTCTTATTTCTCACAGCAAAAGATACGCTCGACGATCGAGTGATTGGCTTGGATGCAGGAGCCGATGACTATCTAGTCAAACCGTTTGAATTGCGAGAATTGCTAGCTAGGGTGCGTGCGCTACTACGGCGAGTGCAAACCGTCGATCCGAGTCCCACTGTATCGAAACTTCAAGTAGACGATTTGGAGCTAGATCTCGGCAATCAACTCGCCCACGTTCATGGTAAAAGTATCGAACTCTCCGAAAAAGAAACCCAGCTTTTGGGCTATCTGATGCAGCACTCCGGGCAAGTCCTCACCCATAGCCAAATTCAAGCACATCTTTGGGGGCAAAATTCCGCACCCAGCAGCAATGTTTTAGCAGCACTAGTACGGCTACTGCGGCGCAAAATTGAGTTACCCGGTTCGCCGGAGTTGATTCAGACAGTATATGGCAAGGGGTATCGGATTGGGGGAAGGGGATAGGTTTTAGGTTTTAGGTTTTAGGCTTTAGGCTTTAGGGAATATCCAGTAGGGTGGGCAGTGCCCACCAGCTAGGTTTGAGCCACTTTATCGCTCACAAATTAAGCACTCACTCGATCGAATTTCATTATTTGTCATTTATTAATTCGCAAGTCCTATATGTCTCCGATCGTCACAGCAGAATGGCTGCATCATTATCTAGAGCGAGGATCGACTCCGCCAATCGCGATCGTGGATTGTCGCTTTGCATTAGGCGACCCCGAACTAGGTAGAAAACAGTACGAAACAGCGCACATTCCTGGTGCTTGCTACTTGGACTTAAATCGCGATTTATCGAGTCCTGTGGGCATACATGGTGGGAGACATCCTTTGCCAGACGATCGAGTCTTAGGAGCCAAATTAGCGGCGATGGGCATTATTGCTGACACGCTAGTCATTGCTTATGATGATTCGCGATTTGGGTTTGCCGCGCGATTGTGGTGGCTGTTGCGCTATTACGGACACGAGCGCGTTGCCCTCCTCGATGGTGGCTATACTAATTGGGTCAAAGCTGGTTACGCTGTCACTAGCGATCGACCCCAAGCACA
>NZ_JANLWO010000706.1:0-14666 GCF_031364565.1 Chamaesiphon sp. OTE_20_metabat_361 | reverse complement strand
CAGTGCGTACAGCCGCACATTTTTACCGTCGGTATCGGGTAATACGGGAATAGCTAAGGCAGCTATGAGTGGGAACGCAATAATCGCAGTGAGCCAAGGAAATTCAGAGATCATAGATAGGCGATGAGGATCGAAGAGGATACTGCACTGCTAGACAATGACGATATCCGATGTATAGGTATAAATACTCATTATCTCAATGATATACCTTGTCAAGATTAGTGGCAAGTCGTAACTAAAATTTACAACTTTTAAAATACCGTTACTCTAGCGTACCCTTTTTCGATCGCATATTTGCTGTATTTACGATCGAAACGCCGCAGATCGCCGTAAGATCGGCAGTGGTTCATCTGGCTTGCACTATGTCACCATCTACCTCACTGCGCTCCCGCTCCGCAACTATTTGGCAATCGCCAACGCTGAAACTAGTTAAGATCTATGGCGGCTTGAGTGCGATCGCGTGTTTGATGTTATTTCCGTTGCTGTGGTTATTGAGTACGGCGCTCAAATCAGCAGATGAAAATATTTTTCAATCGCCACCCCAATTATTTCCCATTCATCCGACTTTCGAGCATATTATTAGTGTCTGGCAAAGTAATGATTTCGGACACTATTTATTCAATAGTAGTGTGGTGGCGATCGCCAGCGTGATTATCAATGTGATTTTTAGTGCCTTAGCTGCTTATCCCTTAGCCAGACTAGAATTTAAAGGCAAAGAGCTGATTTTCACGATCGTAGTTTCGACGATTATGATTCCTTTTCAGATCGTGATGATTCCGCTATATATTATCGCCGTTAACTTGGGTTTAGTGAATACTTATTTGGGCGTGATTTTACCTAATCTAGCTTCCGCTTTTGGGATCTTTTTACTCCGCCAAGCCTTCCAATCCGTCCCCAAAGAACTCGAAGAAGCGGCGCGAATGGATGGGTGCTGGGAGATTGGGATTTGGTGGAGTGTGATGTTACCTGCGATTCGTCCTTCACTCGTCACGCTGGCAATTTTTGTCTTTATCGGTGCCTGGAGTGATTTTCTATGGCCATTAATCATCCTACAAGATGATGCTTATTACACGCTCCCGCTGGGAGTCGCCAAGTTAGCCGCTGGTGCCTTTGGATTGAATTGGCGATTAGTAGCGGCGGGTGCGATAATTTCGATCGCGCCTGTATTAGTCTTGTTTATGTTTGTCCAGCGGTATATCGTACCGACTGCTACTAGTAGTGGGGTGAAGGGATAGGGAATAGTGGATAGTGAATAGTGGATAGTGAATAGTGGTTACGTTAAAAGCCCCGACTTCTCGGCAGAAGTCGGGGTTTTTAAAAATCTTTTAACCCTGATAAGGTCGATCGATCCGATCGAGTGATACATTATATTCAAACGGCATCCGACCGGGATCTTTACGGGGTTCGGCAGCATAACCGACTGGTAATACTAGCGCGATTGCCAAATCTGGATCGTTTTCGGCACCGATAACAGCTTTGACTTTTGCTTCGCTCCAGCCGTTCATCATGCAGGTTGATAAACCCAGACTCTCAGCCGCCAGCGTCGCATGAGTGGCGGCAATCATCGCATCCTTAATCGCATACTCCCTAGCCTTGTCACCAATTGCCGCAGCAAATTCCGGCACCGCCTTCTGGAAATAAGCAGCAGTACCTTCACTCCAAGCACCTGTCTGGATGCCTTGTTGAATAATCGGCGTAATATCTTTCTCGCCAGCCTTAATATCGGCAGCAAACACCAAATTAATCGGTGCTTGAACGATTTGGGGTTGATTGAAACAAGCTGCGCCTAAAGCCGCTTTTTGGTCGGGATCGGCGACGATAATAATCCGCCAATCCTGGATGTTGTAGCTACTCGGAGCTGCTACAGTCAGTTCGATCAGTTGGCGCAAGAGTTCGGGCGCGATCGGGTCGGGTTTGAAACTTTTGATCGATCGGCGTTGTAAAATTGCGGTTGGGACATCTAATGGCATAAGGTCTGAAGTTGGAGGTACAGGTTACATCTTAGCGGGTAGTCAATCCCCGATCGAGCCTTGATGAGATTGGAAGTAGGAATTATGCTCGATCCTATAATAATCGATCGATCCTTCGTCCCGCAGCCAACGCGATCGCAGTAAATGGTAGGCGAAGAGATAGAAATAGTAATTTTCCCGAATGGGAAGTGGAGATTTGAACTATGAAACCTGACTTTAATGTGATGACGAAAGCGGAATTACGTGCTTATGTCCTAAAGCATAGAGAAGATACAGCAGCTTTTGAAGCTCTAGCCGATCGTATTTATGCCAATCCCAATCCTCAATGGTATCAACCAGAAGACACCGAAAAGATCGTCGATCTAATTCAAGCTTTTAAACAGAGTAAGCTCAATGATTAAAGCGGTGGGCACTGCCCACCCTACTTTTTTGCTAAGCCTTATTTAGTTTTTGGTGTAGAGATACTTGGCTGACGCTGAGCGATCTCAATTAACAATCGCAATGCTTCATTCACTGCATCAGCAGTCGGGAACATCTCAGCTACATCTGGCTCCAATCGAACTACTTCACCGAAACTTTTTCGTCCAGATCCTAGTTTTCTAACTCTTAAACTCTTCAAGTCATATTCTGGCAACAGGTCATCTTCTAATTCTAAATCATCCTTCTTCATAAACTTTCCTCTCAGTACGGGTTACTTCTCTGGCACTAATTAGGCGAATTAAGTTTCCTCTTTCTGTATAGGAGGCTATTAACAAACGTCTTTGACTCGACTCCCCCACAATCAGATAACGATCTTCCTCATCAGAACGTGCTGGATCGTAAAAATCAACGTAGAGTGGATCGTCAAAGACTGTTTTTGCTTCCTCAAATGAGACTCCATGTTTCGATAGGTTGCTTACCGCTTTATTTTCATCCCAATCAAATCTCATACCCTAATGATGAACTAATAAATCTCTACGCGCAAATGCCCTCCTCTGCGCAGGCAGACGCTGTACCTACGGTAGGCTTCGCCAACGCGAACGGAGGGAAACATGCGACTATTCTTAGCTATAGGCATCCATCGGCAGGCAAGAACAGACTAAATTCCTGTCGCCATAAGCTTGATCGATCCGCCCTACTGCTGGCCAGAACTTATAATCCTGCAACCCAGGCACAGGGAACACCGCTTGCTCCCGACTGTAGGGACGATCCCAATTCGCATCAACTAGATCGACGATCGTGTGTGGCGCATTTTTCAGGGCGTTGTTTTGCTTATCCACATTACCGATTTCGATTTCGCGGATTTCTTCACGGATGGCGATCATTGCATCGCAGAACCTGTCGAGTTCCACTAATGATTCGCTTTCGGTGGGTTCGACCATGACTGTTCCAGCGACTGGCCAAGATACAGTTGGGGGATGGAAACCATAGTCGATTAGGCGTTTGGCGATGTCATCGACTTCGATTTCGGCGGTCTTTTTGAACTCGCGGAGGTCGAGGATGCACTCGTGGGCAACGAAGCCGTTGCTGCCTTTGTAGAGGACGGCATAGTGATTTTCGAGTCGTTTGGCGATGTAGTTGGCACTGAGGATGGCAACTTCGGTGGCTAGTTTCAGACCCGCTCCACCCATGAGGGCGATGTAGACCCAGGAAATCGGTAAAATGCTCGCGCTACTCCAGGGGGCGGCGGAGACTGCGCCGATGCCTTGTTTGCCGCCCATTGGGATGACTTTGTGGGTGGGGAGATAGGGGGCTAGATGTGCCATCACGCCGATCGGCCCCATGCCGGGGCCGCCGCCACCGTGGGGGATGCAGAAGGTTTTGTGGAGGTTGAGATGACAGACATCTGCGCCGAAGTCGCCGGGACGACATAAACCTACTTGGGCGTTGAGGTTGGCTCCATCCATATAGACTTGTCCGCCGTATTCGTGGACGATCGAACAAATCTCGACGATCGCTTCTTCAAATACGCCGTGGGTGGAGGGATATGTCACCATGAGGGCGGCTAATTTGTCCGCATGTTTGGTGGCTTTGGCGCGGAGGTCTTCTACGTCGATATTACCATCGTCATCACACGCGATCGGGACTACCTGCATCCCTGCCATAACTGCGCTGGCGGGGTTGGTACCGTGGGCGGATTGGGGGATGAGACAAATATTGCGATCGATATCGCCGCGTTGTTGATGGTATTCGCGGATGACGAGTAATCCAGCGTATTCGCCTTGGGAACCCGCATTTGGTTGGAGGGAGATCGCGTCGAAGCCAGTAATTTCCGCCAACCAGCGTTCGAGGTCGTTAAATAACACTTGATACCCTTGGGCTTGTTCGACGGGTGCGAAGGGGTGAATTTGCCCGAATTCTGCCCAGGTGACGGGTACCATCTCGGAGGTGGAATTCAGCTTCATCGTGCAGGAACCAAGCGGAATCATCCCGTGGGTGAGGGATAGATCTTTGGATTGCAAGCGGGTGATGTAACGCAGTAGCTCGGTTTCAGAGTGATAATTTTTAAAAACTGGGTGAGTAAGGTACTCGGAGGTGCGGGCTAATGTCGATGTTTGGATGCTGGATGTGGAGCTACTAGTTTCGATTTCGGAGTAGGTGAAGTCGAGTGCTTTATCGCCAGCAAAGATTCGCCATAGGTCGATCGCATCGGCTGGTGTGGTGGTTTCGTCAAGGGAGATCCCCATATTATTAGCATCGATCGATCTCAAGTTAATTTGTTGAGATTTTGCTCGTTCTAAAATTTCCGCAGCGTTACCAGTTACCTTTACTTGAAGGGTGTCGAAATAGGGTGCATCGCCGATCGAGTAACCTAATTTAGTCAAGCCAGTAGCGAGGGTAGTAGTGAGATTGTGAATGCGGGTGGCGATCGACCTTAACCCATCTGCGCCATGATAAACCGCATACATGCCTGCCATAATTGCCAGCAGCACTTGGGCGGTACAAATATTACTGGTGGCTTTATCGCGGCGGATATGTTGTTCGCGGGTTTGGAGCGATAACCGCAGGGCAACTTTACCCCGTTTATCTTTGGACACGCCGACCAATCGACCGGGGATTTGCCGCTTATAGGCATCTTTGGTCGCAAAATAGGCAGCATGAGGACCACCATAACCTAATGGTATCCCGAAACGTTGCGTATTTCCGACGACGATATCTGCGCCGAATTCTCCTGGTGGTTTTAGTAAGGTGAGGCTGAGAAGATCGGCGGCGACGGTCACTATTGCCCCTGCTGTGTGCGCCCGATCGATTACTTCTGCATAATCATAAACAGCCCCATCGGTAGCAGGATATTGCAATAACATCCCAAATATTTCTTGGCTGAAATCGATGTTTTTGTGGTCGCCAACTACGACTTCAATTCCTAATGGAATAGCACGGGTTTTAATGACGTCGATCGTTTGCGGATGGCAAGCTTCAGACACCCAGAATGTATTGAATTTGGTCTTCTGAATGCCATAACTCATGCTCATGGCTTCGGCTGCTGCCGTGCCTTCATCGAGGAGCGAGGCATTCGCGATCGCCATCCCCGTCAGATCCATGATTGCGGTCTGATAATTGAGTAGAGCTTCGAGTCTACCCTGCGAAATTTCTGGTTGGTAGGGCGTATATTGAGTGTACCAACCGGGGTTTTCTAAGATATTGCGTTGAATGACTGTCGGGGTAATGCAATTGGCATAACCCATCCCGATATACGAGCGAAAGATTTGATTTTTAGCAGCAATTTGTTTGAGCTTATTTAAGACAATATATTCGCTCGAAACTGTCTCAATTGCTAATGGTTGCTGAGATTTAATGGCGGCGGGAACTGTGCGATCGATTAGCTCATCCAAACTGGATACACCGAGTATCCCCAACATCTTATCGATATCTGCGGGTTGTGGCCCAATATGTCGCTGAATAAACTCAGCATTTGTCCTCACATTGATGGCAGGATGAACGTTTTTCGCCTGAGTAAATCGAGTTGGAGATTGAGTCATGTCGATTGGGAATTGGGAATAGACGGTTGGGTATCGATCCACCTGCACAACGATCGCGTCAATTACAGATCGTCAATAATTCTATACATTTATCAACTGTAATAGATCTAGGTGAGTTTGGGTATCAGCAATTCATCGAGATTGGCTCTCCTGAATTCATGGGAAAAATAGCTAAATTTTGGTAGATAGCTCGTCGGTGAAATGTCTACTGATGACAAACTGCTTCTAGCTTATAGCCGTCAGGATCGATGACGTAGGCAGCATAATAATTAGGATGATAGTTGCTCCGAATTCCTGGCGCACCATTATCTTTGCCATTATGTGCCAAGGCGGCTTGATAAAAAGCATCGACACTCGCACGATCGATCGCTTTAAAAGCTAAGTGTTGGCGTTCGGGAACTACCGTATCTGCTTTGCCAGCATACAACCAAAAAAACATTTGCCCGTAAGCCGCAATTCCGGGGATTGCAAAAGAACGTTGAATGCCTAATGCTCCGAGGACGTTATCGTAAAAGGCAGTCGATCGATCGAGGTCGGTAATATAAATGGAAATGTGGTCTAGCATCAGAAATTGTGCGATCTATTTTATTTCAAAATTACGATAATTAACCCTCGACTTTCGATCGATATTCCGCAGCGGAATAGATCCCAGCAACTTCGGTAGCATCTGCTACTGCAATTTCGAGCAGCCAGCCATCCGTATAAGGATCGGTGCTAATGATTTCTGGTGCTTCGATGGCCTTATCGTTACGCTTAATTACTTTGCCACTAATTGGGGCTTTGAGATCTTCGACTGCTTTGACAGACTCGATCGATCCAAATGCACTACCCTTGGCAATCGTGTCGCCTACTTCGGGCAATTCGACAAAGACAATATCGCCTAACTGATCTACTGCAAAGGCACTCACGCCGATTTTGGCGATGTCTCCGCTGAGATCTACATACTCATGGGTATCTGTGTAGCGTAAATTATCGGGATATTCTAAGCTCATTGTGCGTACTCCGATCGACTTTATGCTCTAGCATAGCGATTTATGGCTCTTCGGCGTAACCTTTCGTTCCGAAAGTAGAGATTTATCAGCGACGATCGATATCAATGTGCAAATCAGAGCATAATTGGATGAAGTCGCGCGTCCGGCTTGGGTATAAGCACTCAAAGCACCCAAGACAATAGTCATTCGGCTGTTCTGGGGCTAGTAATAGCGGAATCAATCGATCGATTAATTCTGTCTTAAATGGTGGGTGGGCGGTAGCAAGACGCTGAATACTCGATCGAATTGCCGATCGCATTTCTGGCAGTGCGTGGGTGACTAAGTGAGAATTAATTCAATGCGCGCGAGCGAGATATCGTCTGCTAATTGTCCGAATAGTTGGACGCCAACTACCCGTACTGAATCTACTGGCGATGCGAGTAAAGCATCGATTAAACCGGATGGTAAATCGCTAGTTGGTGTCTGATGATTGAGTCATATTTGTGCTTCACAGGTTTGCATCCGCAACCCAACCTACAGATCCGTGTACTGAGACAATTCTAGGTTAAGTTCCTCAGAAGAGGCTCGCGGGAACGAGCGTGAGTAAAAATCGTTAAGGTTTACAGATCGTTGCGAGCGATGTCTTGAGGTCGCTTGCGGCGGCATAATGGGCTTGATACTCTTGTAACTGCTGACAACCTTGAGTATATGAATCCTCTAGGCTCAGATATGCCCGTTCCAACTTAGTTAAGTTCCAAAACCTCATCACGCCATTTCTATTGACAGCGATGAATGTTTTGCTATCGGGGCTAAACGCTAAACTCAAGCCATTAAAACCTTCAAGCGTGCGACGTAACTCGCCATTGCGACTCCAAAACTTGATGGTACCATCATCGCCAGCGGTGGCAATTTCTTGAGAATTATGACTAAATTGAATGTCGACGATCGATTCCCGATGTCCTTGATAAGCATTCAATAATTTACCGTCATCAACATCCCATAATCTGACCATACCATCGATACCCGCAGCGGCGATCGTTCGACCATCGGGACTAAAATTGATTTGACGCAAAGTTTTCGGTTTTTGACCGCGATCGTTTAAAATCCGTACAGTTTTAAAATCGGTAGTGCGATGCAGTTCTACCCCAGCGCTAGTAATTACTGCTAGATAACGACCGTCCGGACTAAAGGTCACTTTCCACGTCCAATGATCGTTATTGAGGATCGAAAACTCTTTCAATAGTTTACCATCTTTAACATTCCAAATCTTCAGTTTACCATCGTCCCCGACAGAAGCTAAGTACCGGGCATCGGGACTATAGCTAACATCATAGGCAAAGTTATCATGCTTTAATGTCCGTACCAAACTCCCATCTGCCCAGTTCCAAATTTTGATAGTATTATCTTCACTAGCTGAAGCGATCGAAGTTTCATCGGGACTAAAACTCAAGCCATAAATCCAATCTTTGTGAGCGTTAATAGTTTTGATAAGCGTGCCATTGGCTTGCCAAATTTTAATTGTTTTATCCGAACCTGTGGTCGCTAGATATTTGCCACTAGGACTATAGATTACTTTCTGGACTGCGAACTGACTGGCACTAGTATTGCGTTCGAGAGCAGGATCTGGCTCCCAGAGCGTTACTTGATAATTAGCAGCAGCAAGGGCAATCCGACTACCATCAGGACTATAATCAAGCCCTTTATATGCCGATTGAGCGACAACAATCGTGGTAAGTAAAATATTGCCCAATTCGTTCATAGTTAGAGTAACAGTTGGACTGGCGAGAATCCGATCGAAATCCCATAGCTTGAGCGTACTGTCTCCAGATCCAACTGTCGCTAGTTGGCGATTATTAGGATTGAAGGTTATGAAAAAGGCATCATTATGAGCGAGATTGACAGTTTTCTTGAGTTGAAACTTATCGCCCACAATTTTCCAAACTTTCAAACTTTTATCGCTACCACCGCCGCTAGAAACTAGCCATTTACCATCGCGACTAAAGGAAATTGAATATACCCAATCTTGATGACCTCTCAAAATTTTAGGACTGAGATTGGTTTGCCAGTCCCAAACTTTAATCGTTGTATCGGTACTAGCTGCGGCAAGATATCTACCATCAGTGCTAAATTTGAGATCGCGAAAACTATGAGTGCGATCGCTAGGGTTGGCTAGATCGTCTGGAAACTTCAAGATTTTAACTATTTTACCGCTGCTAATTTTCCAGATAATTACTTCAGCATCTTGAGAATCGGTATTAGTTGCCGCAGCGATATATTGAGAGTCTGGAGTGATGGCAACTCGAATAAATTTATCGCTGCTATTACGTCGCTCCAAGCTAGGAGTTAATTTTTGTCCTTGCGGATTCCAGACTCTCACTTGAGGATTGTCGCCAACAGTCACGATCTTTTGACTGTCTCGATCGATCGCCAGATCCATTAAGGCATGAGGATGGGGAACAGAGCGTAGTAATAGCCCATTTGGTTGCCAGATTTTTAGAGTATTGTCTTTACTAACCGAAGCAATAAACTTCCCATTCGGACTATAACTAACTCCTGTAACTGTATTGTTATGCTTGAGGCGATTGCGTTCGAGCGTACCATGAATAGCGTACTGAAGATTGGTTTTGATATCTAACTGTAACTGCTGCAATGCTGCCTTGCTTAATAACTGTTTTTGAGCTTGAAATAATTGAGTAGCTTCTAATGTACCGACCAAAGTTTCGAGCGTATTTTTAGATGTATCTGACTTAATTAATGCCTGATTGAGAGCATTTTTAGCGGTAATTGTCGCAACTTGAGCATTTTCTTTCTCTCGGCGAGCTTCAGCACCTAAGAATAAAGCACATAGCGCCCAGAGAATCGCAATTCCGGATATCAACCAGAGTTGTTTGATTCGTTGTTGGAGGATTTCTTGATTGGCTTCATGGCTGCGCTGTTCGCGACAAGCACTGAGAAATCGATCGTCTAAATTACTCAAGCTTTTGCCTGTAGACCAAATTAGGGCTTCTGCTAGTGCTTTACCTCGCAATAATCGAGATTTATCTTGTTTATTTGATTCGAGCCACTCGGCTAAAGCGGCACCATAAGGACGGAGATTTGCTAATTGCTTGTCTACCCATTCGGGATCGAAGATCGTCGCGTAAATAGCATTACTTACCTGCAATCGATCGCCAACTTTAATCACGATACCAGATAGTTGTAGCTCCTGTTCTTCGGTGCGATCGCCGCTGGTAATTCCCCGACGATCTAAAGCCTGTTGATATAATCCGAGCAAACTACCCGATCGCATTTCATTAGCAGTCAATCGCGTCGCAATAGTTTTGAAATGAGTAGGATTATCTTTACTTTCCCAATCGGTAATAAGTTCGGCGGTGACAAGTCGATCGATTGCCGTTTTTGGATCGCCCCGGTGGATGAATTTATTTTGCTTAACTAAGAGGTAGCACAACTTTTGCGTCAAAAAAGGTTGTCCGCCCGTCCAGTGTAAAATTTGAGCTAACACGGCTTGCGGATCGTCAGCGAGATCGCGCAAGCCAACAGCCAGCGGTGTAGCTTCGGCGATCGTAAAGCCACTTAACTCGATCGCCCGACCGATATTAAACGGCGTACGTCTTTTATCATTAATTAAGTTGGAGGGTGTTGCTACCCCAATAAGTGCAAAAGTCAAGCGATTGTAGTCGGGATTTATCGAGCGTCGATCGTAGCAACTTCTAATCAGTGCAAAAAAATCATCGGTAGAGAAATCCAGACTTAACGTGCTATCGATCTCATCGATAAAAATGGTAATCGGCACCGTTGTTTCGGGCAACAACACCGTTTCAATTAACTCAGCCAATCGTTGAGATGGCGAAAGAAACTCGCGCTCCAACCACCAACTTTTCATAAACTGGAGCGGATTGGCTAGCTTAAAATCTTTAATTAACGTGTAGGCAATCCCGGCATACCATTGTTCGGGCTGGATATTCCCACTCCCCCGTCCCGACACATCGATCGTCGTACAAGCTACCCCTTCACTGCGGAGGCGATGCAGCGTCCGTACCAGTAAGCTTGTTTTACCCATCTGGCGCGAATTGAAGACATAGCAAAAATCGCCAGCTTTTAAACCAGCATAAAAATCGCGATCGGCTTGTCTGATGACGTAGCTAGGCGCATATTCCGGTAAACTTCCCCCAACTCTATATTCATAGGGTTCATTCTCTACCATGTTTATCAATCGAGCTACGTGGAGATCTCTAGTTATCTAACTCTATCAAACCACAGCCAGATCGGAGTTAAGACCGCTAAATATCGAGTTGTGATTTAGTTAGCATCGAGTTACGATTGACTTCCGAGTCCGATCTGACTAAAATTAATCCATAACATTCAGTGTGGTACATTTCCTCAACTGGCGATCGATCGTCAGATATGTTCGATCCTAAATTGAAAGTTGGTTGGTATATTAAACATTTAGGAGAGACCGATGCCACGCTCAGTCAGACTTCGGGCAGATGTGATGGGGAAGGTGCAAACGATCTTTCACAATAACTTTTTTTGTCAGAAGGACTTAGCTGATGAGGCTCAAGTCGTCTCTTCGACGATTAGCAATTTTCTCAATGGCAAACCGATCGATCGCCGGAAGTTTCAAGATATCTGCGAAAAATTGGGGATCGAAGACTGGCGTGCTCTAGTTCAAAAGCCGCAGGGAGGAGATGGGCTTGCACTGAGCGGAGCCGAAGTGGAGACGGGGGGACGGGGAGATGGGGAGACGAGGGAACTGGGGGACAGGGAGACGGGGGGAGCGGAACAATCTCTAGGGGTACCTTCTTCGCTAACTGACATTCCAGTGACAAGTGTAGCGATCGAAACTCCAGAAGGCTCTGTGCCGCTCAATTCTAGCTTCTACATCGAGCGATTGCCGCAAGAAGCTTATTGCCGAGCGGAAATTTCTAAACCCCACGCACTGATCCGACTCAAAGCACCGCGCCAGATGGGGAAAACTTCGATGATGATGCGATTGCTGCATCAAGCCGAACGTCAAGGCGATCGAACCGTATATCTGAGCCTAGAACATGCACCAGAAGTGGCGATGAGCGACGCCGATCGATTCTTGTACTGGTTTTGTGCCAGTGTGTCACTCAAAGCTCAACACAAGTTTCAGCAAGAAGACTATGGCAGTCTCACGATGATGGTGGGTGGGACTCTCGGTACTCAGGAATATTTTGAGAGTTATTTACTGCCCGATTTGGGAGTCCCGCTGACGATAGGCTTAGATGCGATCGATCGGCTATTTGATTTTCCCCATCTTTACACCAACTTCTTTAGCCTATTACGCAGTCTCCATGAAGCGGGCAAACATACCGAAATTCTGGCTAAACTGCGACTGATTATCTCCCATGCAGCGGAAGTATATATCCCGCTCGATATTAACCAATCGCCATTTAATGTCGGCATTAGTATCGAAGTTAGTGAGTTTACCCGCGATCGCATCGAGTTACTCGCCGCCAAACATCAGCTAAACTGGACGCAGAAAGATTGCGATCGACTGATGAGCATCATTGGCGGACATCCCTTTTTAGTCAGACTAGCCATGTTTGAAGTAGCTCGCGATCGCATCGATTTGAATACGCTCATCGATACTGCCAGCAGCCGTCAGGGCATCTTTTATCAACGTCACCTCGCCCGTCTCGAAACTACCCTCAATAGTTACCCAGACTTACTCGCAGCACTGGCAAATGTGCTTAGCTCTACTGAAGGCGCGATCTTATCCCCTCGCCTAAAAGGCAGACTTGAAGGATTGGGACTAGTGAAATTTGATGGTGAATTCGTCGTACCCAGATGCGAGTTGTATCGCCAATATTTTAGCAACCTCGCTACAAATGCAACTAAATCATAACTAAATAGTAGCAAAAACAACTCTTTACGGAATTCAGCGGCGCGCGGTGTTTAATCATACATATCAGCCCTCACACCGCACCGTCATGTTCAGATACATTATCTCCTCGCTTACTCTCGCCTCCCTCCTCTTCGTTACCGCTACTAGCACTCGTGCCGAGCTAGCACCTGACGCCCTGACAATTCGCAGCAACACATCGGCACCTGCTGTCCGCCATCAACCGAGACAACTGGCTACCAATAGTCAGAGATCGATGGGCTACGTCAAAATGGGGCTGGATGCCCAGAAACAAGGCAATCCGAATCAAGCTCTAGAATATTACTACCAAGCCGTTAAAACCGACAACACCAACGCAGTCGCTTTTCTACTTGCTGGCAGCCTTTTAGGGGAGACTGACGATGGGATTGCCTGCATCAAAGCAGCTATGCTCCTCTTCCAAGTCCAAGAAAATCAAGAAGGGTACGAATTGGCAGTAGCTTGGTTAAAGGCACACAATATCGCTCCATAAAGCCTGCAAATCGAGCGCGGGTTGAGGATAAATCTGCCCAAGCTGCATATTTTTGGAGACTCTACCCAGAAAGATATTTAGGGGGAATACTCGTCGATTCTTCTGCCTATGTCGATTTTTATCCAATTACTATCGACAAATATGAAATTAATAACATCAAAACCAGAAATTGAATTTACTAATCTCAACTCGCAACCGATCTTAGATCTGCGGTTTTGCAACCTCAAAACACTCCCAGAAAGTATTAGCGATCGCCAAAAACTAATCGAGCTATCTTTACTTAATAATCAGTTAATTAGTATCCCTAGCTGGATTGGCAATCTCGTTAATTTAACTAGTTTATCGTTAAGCAATAATCAATTAACTAACCTGCCAGCTAGTCTCGGCAATCTAACTAATTTACAATGGCTGTATATCGGCTCAAATCGGTTAACCGCGCTGCCAGCTAGCATTGGCAACCTTTCAAAGCTAACTAGTCTCAGCTTGCGAGACAATCACCTCACGACCTTGCCTGAGAGCATCGGCAACCTCTCGAAGCTAACCTGCCTGCATCTCGATCGCAATCAATTATCCAGCTTGCCAGATCGCATTACTAAGTTAGTAAATTTAACCGAACTCAATCTGAGCGATAATCAATTAACCAACCTACCTACAGCTATTGGCAATCTAACTAATTTAGTTAGATTGAATCTCACTGGGAATAAACTTACTCATCTTCCTGAAAGTATTGGCGAACTAATTAATCTCACTGAAATTCAAATTAATGGTAATGAAATAACAGATCTATCGATACTCCAAAACTTACCAAAATTGCAAATCGTCCGCTGCGGGGGTGTGAGTTTACCGCGTCGGTATTGGTGCGACCTCGATCGGTTAAACCCGCAGTGGTTACTCACTGAAAATCGGAGCGAACTCCGCCGGATCTTAATCGATCGGATCGGTTATCTCCAAATCTACAACCACTTTGGGGCGATCGTCCAAGATACTTGGCGACAATATACTCTACTCAAAACCCGACGGTTTCAGTCATTCGAGCGCGAACCGATGGTACTGCTCAAAATGGTTTGTCCCTCTACCACCCACATTCATATTTTACGCGTACCACCGACGATAATCAGTGCCGAAGCCGCGATCGTCTGGGTCAATCAGGGCATCCATCCCGATGAATTTGCAGTGCAAACTTGAGTCTCTAAGCCAACTCCAGCAACCGAACCCCTAGATGCGGATATTACACCGCCCCAATAATGAGAGACTGCTTAATATTTAGTTACAATAGAGAAAAGCGAGCAAAGAATCGCTCGTAGACTCAGATTTAGAGGTCGTTGGAATGAATGGTATCCGAGTTGGTTCGTTGTTTGGTATCCCTTTCTATATCAATCCCACCTG